>JBHNNM010000523.1:0-1794 GCA_048563625.1 Gammaproteobacteria bacterium
TTTGGACAAAATCTCACTCATTAAAGCGGAGAACAACCAGAATTATTTATGAGATCAAAGCCAGCCATGTCGAAGTGCTGGCCGTGATCCATAAACGCCAGAATCTTCAGGCTGATGAGATCTTGAGAGAATAAAAAATGGTTAAAATTTACTGGTAATGATGGGTATTCTGGAATATTAAATGTAGTAATTTATATCAGGTCTGAACTACCACACATTAAAAAAGGGGCGTAAGCCCCTTTTTTAATGCTTACCTCTTCTTTTTAGATTTTTTTCTAATAGCAGTTTTCTTTTTAGTTACTGCTTTTTTCTTAGTAGAGGCTTTCTTTTTACTTACCGCCTTCTTCTTAGCAGCTACTTTTTTCTTACTTACTGCCTTTTTCTTAGCAGCTACTTTCTTCTTGCTTACTGCCTTCTTCTTAGTGGCTACTTTTTTCTTGCTTACTGCCTTCTTCTTGGTGGCTGCTTTTTTCTTGCTTACTGCCTTTTTCTTAGCAGCTACTTTCTTCTTGCTTACTGCCTTTTTCTTAGCAGCTACTTTCTTCTTACTTACTGCCTTTTTCTTAGTGGTTGCTTTTTTCTTACTTGCTGACTTCTTCTTGGTGGCTACTTTTTTCTTACTTACTGCCTTTTTCTTAGTGGCTGCTTTTTTCTTGCTTACAGCCTTTTTCTTAGTAGCTGCTTTCTTCGTATCTTTCTTCTCTGCCACTATAGTTTCTTCTTTAACTTCTTCTACCGGTTCAGCTTCAATAACCTCTGCTTCAGTAGATTTATCTTCCAGTCTTGGTTTAACCAGAGGATCCAGCACTTTAGTAATACGTTCAAAAATTTCTTCTACTGTGCCGGTACCATCAATCGCTACATTTTTACTTTGCTGTTTATAATAGGAAATTAACGGCTCTGTTTGCGAGCTATAGACTTTAAGACGATGACGAATAGTATCTTCATTATCATCGGCACGTTGAATCAGTTTGCCGCCGCATTTGTCACAGACATTGGAAAGCATGGGCGGGTTGGTATAGATATTATACATTTGCCCACAGTCTGCACAGGTTCTGCGGCCCGTTAAACGGTGCATTAAATCATCTGAATCAACATAAATAAGAATGGTTTTTTCCAGGGGCTGGTAAATAGAATTTAACATTTTATCCAGCGCTTCAGCCTGGGGAATATTTCTGGGAAAACCATCCAGAATAAAACCATATAAGGCGTCCGGTTCTTTAAGACGCTCTTCTATAATACCCAGTACAATTTCATCTGAAACCAGCTCACCGGCTTCCATGGCTTCTTTGGCCTTTATACCGTATTCCGTTTCATCCCTGACTGCAGCCCTGAGTAAGTCACCGGTTGATATTTGCGGGATGCCGTATTTTTCAACCAGTAATTTTGCCTGTGTACCTTTACCAGAACCTGGAGCGCCTAATAAAACAATTCTCATCTTTTTCTCACTAATTCTTTATAAACTGGTAACTATTCAGTGTACCTGCAGCCATTCACTCTACGTTGCTTTAATTTATACTGAGTAGTTACATAAACTGTTTGTTATAAATTTTACTTTCAAGAGCTATATTATGTCATTCTAACTCAGAGTTTTATAAAGTAAAGATTTCTATAGCTTTTAGCCGCCATTTTCAGCTCTTTTTGGGTAATAGTAAAAGATATAAAGCGATATAGTATTAAATTGTATCCTGCTTTTTTTATATCCGTTAAAATACCAGCACATCTATACTAAAGAGCTATAAAGATTTTATACCTATGAATGATGATCAACTGCTGCGCTATTCTCGACAGATT
>JBHNNM010000524.1:0-1770 GCA_048563625.1 Gammaproteobacteria bacterium
TTTTTTGATAATGTGGTACTTCTCATTTGAAGCCTTTTTGTTGATGAATAATTGCCTGAATAACAACTATTTGATCATCAAATTGGCTTCATTTCAATTCCTAAAGATCATACCTATGATTAATGATTAACTGTTTCAGGTCAATCTTTAGAGGTTTCAATCATGTTAAACAAATTATTTCCTGCTATCTTATTATTCGGCTTCTTCAGTCAGAGCTATGCTTTTCAGTTCCCCCTGGAAATTATTGACTACATGGATGATGCAACCATTATTGTGTATGCCAAAAAAGATGATATTAACAATACATCTGTCTGGATCCCCGGCGAAGGCAATGTACCTTTAGGCATTAATGAGCTGGTAAGCAAGGTAAACAGCTGGTTAAAAACCCAGCCTGAAATGACTGCACTGAAAATCAATGAAATTGAATTAAAGAAAGTAAAAAAACATGAAAAAGAAAACTACTGGTATTATCTGCTGCAGTTAAAAAATCACAATGATATCCAGTACCTGGCGGTATTAATGAATGGCCAGATCCTGCCAGCAATTAAAGAACCGAAATCCTATAAATAATGCATCCCTTTTTTTATCAATCATTTGATAACTTATTTTATAACTCAGCAAAACAAGGGGTATTATTCAGGCTCTGAGTCCAAGGACGACTGAATACCCCTGGTATTTTTCTGCTATACAGGAAGTAGCAATGAATTTAATGACTCTGTTTCCGTTTCTCAGATGGTTCAAGTTAATTACTCCGGAAACCATAAAAGCTGATTTTCTGGCGGGCCTGACCGGGGCTGTTATAGTACTCCCACAGGGTGTAGCCTTTGCAACCATTGCCGGTTTGCCACCTCAATACGGACTGTAGACCGCAATGGTTACTCCTATCATTGCGGCGCTTTTCGCCTCATCTCATCATCTTGTTTCGGGGCCAACTACCGCCATTTCCATTGTGGTATTTTCTGCCATAAGTAATCATGCAACCCCCGGTAGTCCGGAATTTATTTCTCTGGCACTGACCTTAACCTTCCTGGCCGGTGTCTATCAGCTCGCCTTTGGTATTGGGCGTCTTGGCTCCCTGGTTAATTTTGTCTCTCACACTGTCGTTATCGGTTTTACAGCCGGGGCGGCTATTTTGATTGCCACCAGCCAGATGAAGCATATTACCGGTATCGTCATCCCCAAGGAGGAAACCTTTTTACATGTCTGGATAGACATCTTTACTGATCTTGGCCACCTTAACCCTTACCTGATCAGTATTGCCCTGCCTACTCTGCTGACCGCATTGGCCACCAAAATTTTTCTGCCCAAACTGCCTAATCTGCTGATAGGCATGGTAGTGGGCGCTTTGCTTGCACTGTATTTCAAGCAGAGTACAGACTCCATTAAACTGGTTGGAGAAATTCCGGCTCATTTACCGCCCTTCTCTGCGCCTGACTTTTCCTGGGAAGCCATTAAAACACTGGCTCCTGAAGCTTTTGCAGTCGCCTTACTGGGGCTGATAGAAGCCGTTTCCATTAGCCGGGCTGTGGCCAGTAAATCCAATCAGCGCATTGATGCTAACCAGGAGTTTATCGGGCAGGGGTTATCCAATATTACCGGCAGTTTCTTTTCCAGTTACGCCGGCTCCGGTTCCTTTACCCGTTCCGGTATTAATTAGTGCTTGGCCGGTAATATTTATTACCATAAAATACAATTAGTTATGGTAAAATAAAACCTTGAAGATTTGATTGGCTAATTTAAACATCCTTTGAATGTGTTTTATAAGTGATT
>JBHNNM010000525.1:0-1770 GCA_048563625.1 Gammaproteobacteria bacterium
AAAATGACTTTGGTAAATTGTTTTTGGAACTATGTACACAGTTTGACCTATATTTGCTTAACGGTGCTTGTGAAGGCGACGAGAGAGGTCTCTACACCTTTGTGTCAGCTACTGGTAACAGCGTCATTGATTATTTTGCACTTTCGCGGTCCATTGCACACCTTCCGCAAAAAATGTGTATAGAAGAAAGAATTGACTCACAACATATGCCGATTTCGTGTGTATTGAAATGTGTAGATGATGTTGTGCTTACCCCCGATTTTAAGCCCTTTTCCTTTGAAAGGCTTATTTGGATGCCAGAAAACCTGAGTATTTTTACAGAGAAACTAAAGGAGAGAAATACTATTAAAGATTTAGACGCAGCAAAACAGGCCATTCCTGTTAACATAAATCAGGCAGTCAGTATGTTCACTGCCATTATGAAACGTGTGTCTGAGTGCATGAACAAAAAAGTAAAGGTAACAAAGCAGTACCCGAGACAAACATGGTTTGATAAAGAATGCCAACAAGCAAAAACTGAAGTTAAGCGTACACTTCGAAATTTTAGAAGAAGTAATTCAGTGGAAGATAGAACTAGGTATGTTGAACTCCGCAAACAGTACAGAAAATTGCTCACAAGAAAATCTGACTGCTATAAAACTGAAATGAAAAACAAACTGATAAACAGCGCGAAAGATCCAAAGACATTCTGGTCTACCTTAAAAAGAATCTCTTCTAAGAAAAGAGTGACTGGAAATATTGATAAAGAAGTATGGTTAGAACATTTTTCAAATGTGTTTAATGCCACCACTGAACCTTATGAGAACGTTTTTGATGGTTCTTTGCATGAAAGCTTTTCTGAAACATTTAACCTTCAGTTGAACGGGGATATTTCTCACAACGAAGTCGTAGAAGCGATCAGCCATCTAAAACAGAATAAGGCGGGTGGACCAGATACTTTAATTCCAGAGATATTTATACATTCCGCGGAAATCATAACTCCGTTCCTTGTGGGACTTTTCAATCATGTGTTCTCTTCGGGACAGTTTCCTGATGCATGGACAGAAGCAATAATACAGCCACTCCACAAAAAAGGTAACACACAAGACCCTAATAACTACCGGGGTATTTCATTGCTAAACGTATGTAGTAAGCTATATAGTTATATTCTTAACAAAAGATTGGTTACATGGATAGAAGAAAATGGATCTATTGGAGAAGAACAAGCGGGTTTTAGGCGGGATTACTCAACTACTGACCACATCTTTACATTATTTGCTGTTATTCAAAAATATTTGTTACACAAGAAGAAACTGTATGTCGCCTTCATTGACTTTAAAAAGGCATTTGACTTAATATCGTATGCAAAGTTATGGCCGATTTTGTTAAAACATGGTTTGAGCGGTAAGATGTATTATGCTATACAGAGTATGTATCGCGTTGTAAAGGCTAGAGTCAGATGTGGCAACGGTGCAGGTTTGACAGACTTCTTCTTCTGTCAGAAGGGGTTGAAACAAGGGGAAATAACTAGCCCGCTGCTCTTCTCTCTCTTAATTAACGAGTTATCACTTGACATAATGAATAATGGGAAACACGGTGTCCAGCTACACCCAGATATCATTGAACTGTTCATCATGCTGTTCGCTGATGATGTGGTTTTGCTTTCTTACACTCCAGTAGGTCTACAGCATCAGCTAAATTTGTTGGCAAGAAACGCCGACGCCCTAGATCTTACTGTGAATTTAGAGAAGTCAAATATCGTTGTGTTTAGGAATGGTGGTTATCTTGCCA
>JBHNNM010000526.1:0-1766 GCA_048563625.1 Gammaproteobacteria bacterium
TAGTATTCTTTGTCTGTTTTGTGTATTTGGAAATGGCGAGCAAAGACACTAGCACCCATACAACTAAACTGAAGTCAACTTTGGATGATATCCAGAAACGTTTTTCTTGTGGTCGGGATGAACTATGCATTTGGAGAAACAGCCTTTGTTATCGTTACTCCGCTATTACCAACAATGAACTCAGTGTCGAAATCAATGACTATGACATAAATGACTCTGTCCTCGGAGGTATTCCTCTGCTTGTACCGCTTCCACCTCCGAGTGAACTGTCAAAAACAGTTATTCGGATTTATTGTGAGAAAGCAAAAAGTATCACACTCACACTCTATTTTACAGCTCAAGCCACTGGTACTTTACTTTGCCAGGGCAGAGACTGCGTTCGCTGGGATTCCGATGAATGTGAAATCATTAAGCACCATGTTGCGACATTCATGGATAGCAAAAATGCAGAACAACTGACAGTCTCACTTCTTGAAGCTCCTGTGACTTTCATCGAGTCATTTTCTGGGACAATAGCCATGAAACCATTGCCTCCAGATCAGATTTTCTCCTACTCCACATCGAGAGAGATATGTCCATCCTCGCCTTCAGACTTTCATTCTCTACTGTCCAGCGAGATCAGCTGCCAGGCATGTCCAGCACAGAATATAGTTCTTCTGCCGCCTACCCCCTTGGTCACCTCCAGATCCCCGGACGACAAGGACCCAGAGTCACTTATGAAAGGACCCACATCGGCGGAAAAGAGGACCCCCGCTCATCCCAAGACTAAAAAACACCGCAGACGTACGCTGTGCTTCACCCCAAATCCGAAGAGGAACCAAGCTGCCCTAACACCGTCACTCCGAGGGAAACTGGAAAGCCTTGAGGCCTCACTTGAAGCCTTAGCTGAAGCACAGCGCGAGACGGAAGACTCAACTATATCCCTTATCAATGACTCAAAGTGCTCAACCAAAAATGAACTCCGTACATTCGTAAGTGGGAAAGTTGAGTCTCTAAATAACACGATACACAAACTGAATGAAAAAATAGCCAGTTTAGAAAAAGCTACAGCCGTCTTATCAAAAGAAAACCATTCGCTAAAAACTCAGCTTGGTACCCTGCAATCTGAGATAAAAAAAGACTAGAGCCCCACCCGTGATACCCACTCGTGACAGTTATTCGATGACTGACGTACAAATTGCAGGCCCGGTGAACGCCGCTGAAGAACAGTCATCGACATGTTCTCCAACCGATAACAGCCACACACTCAGCTCTAAAGTCGTCAGCTCCCAAAGTGAAATACCAAATACACTCACCACTACATATAGGATTACCGCAGGTGAACAAGAAACCTGCTGTTACTCCATCCCAACACAGAACCCATTTGATCCTCTGTTAAACACTGAGCAGGAGAAAGCGGCCACTGCGGAAATGAATCAGACAGAGGGAACTGACAGCCACACTCCGGTTGACACAACTCAACGACGTCACCGACAAGAAAACGCCGAAAAGTCAAAAGACAATATCCCCAAACTGTCTCCGAAAGAAATTTTAGGAAACATTTCTATCCCCCAAAGAGCTTCACTACTTCTGATAGGAGACTCTGTGATCAGACATATTAACCCCAGACGATTCGCTACCCACTCTGAATCGCTGTACAAAGTGTGTGTGCCTGGCGTGACGACTCGCGATCTGTGTGCATGGGTGCACTCGTTGCCCATCATGCGCAGTGTTAAAGCAGTCACTCTTCACGTCGGGATCAATGACTGCCCAGCAGGTCAGATTTC
>JBHNNM010000527.1:0-1763 GCA_048563625.1 Gammaproteobacteria bacterium
TTTCTGAGCCTGCTTCTGACTACTGAGCCAGAGGGGAAATTCAACCCCCACCTGCCAGTTTTTATAGCCATCATCATCTGTCAGGGTATCATTTTCATGATGAACCACCAGATCCATATCACCGGCTATCCAGCTGTCAGAATATTGCTGGTTAGTGCTGTGCATTTCCTGAAGTCCCTGAGTGATCTGCTGTTCCGGCTGGTTTTCAATAATTTTATCCAGCAGGGCAACCAGTTCAGCAGGAGCGACATAAGCGGCTGCCGGTAATAGCAGAGCCAGTACACAGCTTAGAATATGGGGAAATATACGTGGTTTTACGGGTTCAGCAGGTCTCATTTTTTATCCAGTTTAGTGTTATTGCTTAGCATTATAGTCGGTTAAAACTGAAATAAACCTGAAAAAGAAATATAAGTGAATGAGCTCTTATATTGAAAATAACAGGTGAATGACTATTGTTGAGGCTTTTGTGAACCTAATGGTTGATTTTTAGTCTGATTAAACGTAGATTGAAATAATTATTATAAGAATTCTTCTTCTGCCTGTCTGTTTTGCCGCCTGTCGTCAATATAATACTTATTACCCGCTCATGGGTAGAAAATGGAATTTATAACATTTAAATACCGGTTTTACCGGTTTCAAAATTAAGAAATAACGCGTTTAATGAGGAAAATATTAATGCATTCAAAGTTAAAAATTCAAACCGCTTTTATTATGGTTTTTGTTCTGAGTTTTATTTTAAGCGGTTCAGCCCTGGCGAAACCGGAACATGGTAAAAAGTTCAAGGACTGGACAGTGGCCTGTGAAAAACTGCCTACATCCGGCAAGGAGATCTGTAACCTGTTTCAGAATGTGACCAATGATAAGGGTAAGGTCGTTATGCAGGTCGCCGTGGGTTATCCGCCAGGAAAAGATACTCCCCAGGCTTTAATTACTCTGCCTCTGGGTGTTATGCTGCCGTCGGGACTGGAATTTAAAGGCGGTACTGCCAAGGCTATCCGTGTTCCTTTTACCGTGTGTGTTAAAAATGGCTGTGTGGCTGGTGTTGAGCTGAAACCTGAAATTATTAAGGGTATGAAGGCCGGTGAAAAAGGCAGTGTTAAATTTGCCGCCAGTGCCAAGCAGGTCATTGAAGTACCTGTTTCACTAAAAGGCTTTACAGCGGGCTTTAAGTCACTGAAATAAAAGGCAATATAGCTTGTTCCCACATTCCAGCGTGGGAACACATTGCTATTCAGCTTTAAACATCAAGATATTTTAACGGTACAACCGTCCTGTCCAGCAACTTGCGCATAATAAAACTGGACTGAACTCCAGTTACCCCTTCTATACGGGTTAATTTCTGCAGTAAAAAAGCCTGGTAATGCTCCATATCCGGCACAATCACTTTTAACAGATAATCGGCGCTCTGGCCGGTGATTAAATAACACTCCTGCACTTCATCAAAATCCTGCACAATACTTTCAAAATTTTCAAAACGCTCTGGCGTATGCCTGTCCATACTGATCTGAATTAAAGCTATCAGTTTCAAATCCAGTTTTTTCTCATTTAGTCGGGCCACGTACTGGTCAATATAACCGGCTTCTTCCAGTTGCCTGAGCCTTCTTAAACAGGGTGAAGGAGACAGGCCGATTTTGTCAGCCAGTTCCAGGTTGCTTATTCTGCCGTTATTCTGAATCTCATCCAGAATACGGATATCCATTTTTGTCAGTTTCATAAAAGCACTTTAATTGGATAAAAATGAAATAATATGTCTGTAAATCTAG
>JBHNNM010000528.1:0-1763 GCA_048563625.1 Gammaproteobacteria bacterium
GCTTTTGTGGCTCAAAATTATTTCCGGTTTGATGGGGGGGGTTATCAAAGCGGAACATCAGCCGCGTTAAACCTGGCTTGAGGTCAGGCTTAAAACAGTATTATTCAGGTTGAACTAAATAGGCAATGGTTTTTTCATTACGAATATCATTAACGCTAAAGTTAATGGATATCTGGATATCCTTATCCTGGAGTAGCTTACAGGTTTTTTCAATAATGACTTCAGTTAATGAAGCATACTGCCGGGTACTTTTAGCCGCATCAAGAAAGAAAAAGGGGCTTATAATTTTTCCATCTTCATCTATTAAACGTACAAGTGCTTCATATTTATTCTGCCTGCCCGTGGTATTGTCTGTGATCACCTGAAAATAAGGAACAATTCGGTTGTCATTTAGAGCAGAGTTCAGTTTACGTGCCCAGATCAGGTTTTTCTGATGAATACTGCTGATATCTTCATGAATATCGCACAGGACTGAATCTTTATTTTCATCCTTTGCCTCCTGCAGGGCCTGTTCTGCCATAGGTACCAGAAACTCTCTTTCATTTCGACTGATTCCAGCTGTAACCGTCAGATATATCTCCAGTTGCTCAATTTTAAAAATATGATTTTGAATATTATTAAGAAATTGACTGATAGTTAATTCAAAATTAATAGATGAGGTGCAGTTGCTATTGAGAATTGCAAACTGGTTTCCTGTTGTCCGGTACAGGTTGTACTTATTATTAATAAGTTCCCTGGCCTTGTTTCCAAAACTGATTAATAATTTATCTCCAACCGTCAGACCATACAGGTTATTAATTGCCTTGAAGTTCCGAATGTCTATGATCGCCAGGCTGGGGCAGGTGGCATGCTGAATATCATCCAGTAATTTAATGCGGTTTGGTAAGCCGGTCAGCTTATCCGTTTTCTGTTCTTTTAACAGGAGGTTTTTTCTCCGGGTATTAATAAGTGAAATCAGCAGGCCCAGCAGTAAAATAATAATAAAGATGATCAGTGCTTTATTATATGCGGGTGCATTGTTTTTTTCCGGAGGCTGATTAAGAATCTCAGCCTGTTTTAGTAGTTTTTCAGGCAGCTGGATATTAAAACGTTGTAGCTCCTGTCAGTTAAGTTTGAGTTCACTGCTTTTATCGGGTGAATTATGGTTTATTTTACCCGTATGAATAAACTGACTGGCGATCTGGGCGGCTGATTTTCCCTGTAATTTACCCGTGGTCAGATAGCCGCCAATAATACCGGGTAACAGATAGGTATCTTCCATAGTTAAAATCATACGGTCAGTGGCCACAATAGAGCGAATAACTGTGTCCAGGTCAATCAGTCTTTTCTGTTGATCATGTAAGCCGCCAATAGTTGTCAGTATAACAACGCCTTCACCAGAGGCATTAAGTTGTGTTAAAAGCTGATCCAGATTGCTGTTACTGATATGGATAATATCAACATCTTTAAAATGGCTATTATAGTTTTCTATGGTGGTATTAATGGCTTTATCAGTGGTACCGTCATCACCAAGGAAAATAATGCGTTTTAAATCAGGCGCTATTGTTTTTGCCGGGGCAATATTGGCGGAAATATCCTTGACCTCAAATACCCCCATGACGGGATAGCTAAATTTTTCGGTATCCAGTTGGGTATTATTTATACCGGAAAAAACAATGGGAATATTCCAGTTAAAGCGCTTATCCTCAGTGGTTATAAACTTAAGGGCATTATCATCTGTAACATAAATAAGATCAGGTAAATGGTTCTGGTATTTGGTATTA
>JBHNNM010000529.1:0-1755 GCA_048563625.1 Gammaproteobacteria bacterium
TTTTTTGATAATGTGGTACTTCTCATTTGAAGCCTTTTTGTTGATGAATAATTGCCTGAATAACAACTATTTGATCATCAAATTGGCTTCATTTCAATTCCTAAAGATCATACCTATGATGTATTATTAGCTATTTATGGATTATGACAAAAAATTATCACAAAACTATCAATAATTTATTTTAATTGATATAAAAATATGATCTTTGTGTGATGGTTTTACAGGGCTGAACGATTACTATAAGGCTAAGTCCAATAACTATCATTTTTAATATTAGGAATACCATAATGAAATTTATCAAACTACCCCATCTCCTGCTGGCAGCCCTAGCCGGACTCAGTATCACTCTGGCCCTAACGGTTTTAGCCGGGACAAACAACGAGACAGAACATGTTAGCAATACTTATAAAAAAGCCTATTTTGCCGGCAGCTGTTTCTGGTGTGTCGAATCCAATTATGAAAAACGCAAAGGTGTTATTGAGGTTATTTCCGGTTATAGCGGGGGGGGGGAAATTAAAAACCCTAGCTATAAACAGGTCTCTTCCGGTAAAACTGAACATCTGGAAGCGGTTGAGGTAATTTATGATCCCGAGCAGGTTTCCTATCAGGAGCTGCTGGATGAACTGTGGTTTTTAATTGATCCGACCGATGCCGGCGGTTCATTTGTGGATCGGGGCCCTCAGTATCGCTCCGCTGTTTTCTATACCACTGAACAGGAAAAACAGTTAGCCGAACAGGCCATTAAGGAACTGGAACAGTCTGGACGTTATGATAAACCCATTGTTACCGAGGTCAGACCGTTTGAAGCGTTTTATAAAGCGGAAGACTATCATCAGGATTATTACAAAAAAAATCCCTTACGCTATAAATATTACCGTTATCGCTCCGGTCGTGATCAATACCTGGAAAAAATCTGGGGGGATGAACTGCATAAGCCCCAAAAACATAACACCGGTTCATCTGCTACAATGGCACCATCAGCCATGAACATGTCACAAACGGATAAAGGCCGCTATATGAAACCCGAAAAAGAGGAACTTAAACAGAAACTGACCGATCTCCAGTACCGGGTCACCCAAGAAGAAGCCACCAAGCGTCCCTTTCAGAATGAGTACTGGGATAATAAGAAAGAGGGTATTTATGTGGATATCGTCTCCGGAGAACCGCTGTTCAGTTCAACTGACAAATACGACTCTAAAACTGGCTGGCCCAGCTTTATCCGTCCCATTGAGCCGCAGAATATTGTTGAGAAAGTGGATAAACATTTATTCTACAGCCGTACCGAGGTACGCAGTAAGCACGGTGATTCCCATTTAGGCCATGTATTTCCTGACGGCCCCAAACCAACCGGCCTGCGTTATTGTATCAACTCTGCGTCCTTACGTTTTGTACCTAAGGAAAAGCTGGTTGAAGAAGGTTATGAGCAATACAGCAAACTGTTTGAGAAATAATTGAGTTAATTTGGTAAACTAACCGGATGTTCAATATTTTACAAATGAGAGTTGTATGTCCGGAAAACTGATTAAAATAACCACCCTGTCTCTGGCCCTGGCACTGCCTTTTTCTGTCTGGGCTCAGACGGAAACCAAACCCGAAACCATGCAGCAAAAGGCGGCTTATGCTATAGGTATAAATTTGGCTCTTCTCCGCTCTGATGAGTGAAGAAAGATGCTAATACTCACAAAACCTGTTGAAATATAAAGCTTCTGACAGTTTTATAAGCAATAGGTAATATGAGTATCAACATCTCACCCA
>JBHNNM010000530.1:0-1744 GCA_048563625.1 Gammaproteobacteria bacterium
CCAGCTGATATATATAAGAGGCGAGTGCAGCAGGTGGCAGCCATCTTGAATTAAGAGTTCCTTTGGCCTGGGTCCATGACTACATTTCAGCCACAAGTGCCTGAGAATCGCCTCGTTGCCAGTAAGTTGGATAGCCATTTGCTCAGTTGTTGTGTTGTGTATGCTTTGATGTATGATACTATGTATGTGTTGATTAGTTTGATACGCACTGCCACGTGTTCAGGTTGTTTTGTTTATTCAGTCATGCTGCTGTTATGAATAATGTCCTGGTGGAATGCCAAATTGAGTAATGTAATTGGACTTAGGATGTGGTCATTAACAGGAGAATTACAGTAACACTATGATGTATCAACCTCAGTCCAGTACTGTAGGATGTGTGGTACTAGGCTAGGCCTAGTATGTGAAGTTAATTGCAATTTAAGGGAGTATCTAGTCAATAGATTCCTAAAATGCAAGACAATCATGTGTAAAGTGTAACATATTCCTAAGTTGCGATGCTTAATAGAGAGGTGGCTAGACTATCAGCTGCCATATGTGGAAGTTGTCTGCTACAGTGATAGACTACTGTCCGTTTGTATTAATGGTCACCCCAAGTGCCATCTTACAAGAGTAGAGTGCTGGTTGTTGATAATTGTGGATGTGGGCACCATTGCTCCTTCATATTCTTTTCAAGTGTCAGTATACCTACAAATAGCATGCAAGTGGGCCAACCAATTAGAATTATAGTGTGTGTTTTTTTGCATTCACACCTGGCTGACTGACTCGGTGGCAGTGTAACATTCATGACCTGTCTGTATTCTATTTTGCTTTGGTTTAACTGGTTAATCTAGTCATTGTAATATATATTATAGGTAGTATGCAGTATTGTATTTGTTCATAACTGTTCTTAAGTTTTACTTATTGACATAGTCATATTATAGTTATTATTTTTCTCTTGTTTATAAAGTTCATAACCGTTTCACTTATTGACTTGAATTATATTATCGCTCTTATGATGATCTATTATTTGTCTACAAATGTTCAGGACAGTTTTACTTATTTAGTTATTGTTAATGATAGATTTACTTATTGCCTTAGTCATAATATGGTTATTATTATGATTTTAAGTTTATACCTCAGGAGTGATTATGCCCCTAGACTAGTATGGCCTGAATGCCCTATACATAAATTATCATGATGACTGACCCCCCCATTATTACCTTTTGGCCTGTAGTTACTGTTGTAATTATTGACTCAGCCCTCATCTTTCTGTAATCTGTTTTAGATGACTTGTTTGTTTTGTATGTGTATGTGTACACCTATGATGTTGGTAGTCTTTTAAATTCTCTCTCCCTCTGGCATGGTGTGAATGTATTTCATCAAGAGTATTATGTAGTTGTTTCATATACTCTGATGAAATGTTCCCTGCAACCTTCCCCTCAGCCCTTGTATGACTGGTTGTGTAAATAAAAGTATCACTAGCGTGTGCCTGAGTCAAGATGAATGGCAGTTGTGGACTGATAGAATTGTGCTGTGACATGATGCTAGGTCCATCATATTGTGTTCATAACAATGGTTTTGTGATGTTTCCCCCCCTTACACATGGTCAGTTATACAGTTACTGAGTTTTATAGTGGTTTCAGATTACTAAGTTCTAGAATGGTATGTTATGTTGCCTTATTAATTGTTGTGTGAGTACTTATGTCACTTAGAGTACTTGTATGCATTTCAGTGAGAGAGTATTATGTAGTTGTTTCATATACTC
>JBHNNM010000531.1:0-1735 GCA_048563625.1 Gammaproteobacteria bacterium
CTAAAGTTTAGAGCGACAGCTTACCCTTGAGTGCCCTGTTTCGCTCACCCGTTCTTTAACAATTTGTTTGTAACCAGCTGTTTTGAAGTTGTTTTTATAACAAATCTTCAAATCGCCTTAAAATATCCGTATCTGGCGGCTGGAATTTTTGGGACTTACCATCCCACCAGTCCCGAACCCTAACCTGCGAAAAATACCTGACCAGTCCCATTCGTATTCTTCCGGCAGTAATGGGTGTGTTCTTTCGCCAGGGCGTATTATCAATTAAGCATAGTACCGAGTCCGGACATTTAATAGCCAGCAACTGAGGTATAACATAGCCCAGAGCAATAATATGAACCCATCGATGCAACACTTTCCGGGTTTTCTGCCAGGTCTGTTTCATGCCCCAGGCATTTTTTAACTGATTGAACATCGGTTCAATTGACCAGCGCTTTTCATAAGCGACAATAATATCCAGGCCACTTAACTGAGTATCCGTTGACAGTAATAAACGTGGCCGTTTTTTCCCTTTAGAGTCCTCAAACTCACACCAGACAAAGCGTACCGACTGGCCATTCAGAAAGCGGGCTTTAGCCACCGCTGTTCGATAATTGACCTGCTGTTCACGTCCGTACAGGTGTACGGTTTCCTTATTTAAAGGCAGTCGTTTAATTTCTTCTTTTGTATAACGTGTCCCATATTTTCTGGGCCGACCCCGGCCTTTACGTTGCCAGGGTCGTTTATATAATACGGTATCTATTCGTACCTGACCGATAACCGTCATATTATAAGCCTGTACCGGTTCAATAAAAGAACGGCGCATATACCAGCTGTCCACCAATACGGTGACGGCTTTATCTTTTAGCTGTTCCAGTAATGCCCGGATAAGACTTCGGGCAATAACCAGTTTACCGCTGTTACCGGCCTGTGGTGTTAAACGTAATAACAATGGCAAAGCCGTATGACTGCCAGAGCGTTTAACAATCGCAGCCAGTGCCACCCAGCATTGTCCTCTGACATACTGGGACAGATTGGCTTTATTACCATGCTGGTGGTGTATCTGACTCATGGGTGCTTTTTTAGAATGACGCAGCACAATAGAGTCATCAATGGCCAGATAAACCGGACTGTCCCCAAACAGTTTTAAAAACAGGGTCGTCCACTGTCTCATCAGTTTAAGATAAGACCACTGGCCGGTTTCAAGCCATTTATAATAACTGGGCCATTGTCTGGCCATGTCCAGTATCCAGATGGCACTGGTTACAAACCCCGATTGAGTTAATAAGCTGCCCATTAATAACTCAATAAAGGTTTTTGTGCTCCTAAGGGGTAGCGCTCGGGTTAAAAATGTTATGTAATAAAACAGTTCATCAGGAATATTGCCGTATCCTTTGATGTGCATTGCGGCCTCCAGAAGTTTGTTTTTTTTCTTGCTGAAGGCCGCTTCTTAAAAGAGCTATCTTTTAAGAAGCGGCAGCAACGCTGCCGAATTTTTGTCAACTGTTTTTTGCTTTTTTTTTACATTTTTTCCTGTGTTACTGAATTATTTTGTTTACCTCGGAGTAACAGGGGCCGGGTATCCCTTGATGAAGTTTCGACAGCAGGGATGCTGTCGAAAAGCCTCCATGGATGGATTCACGGCGGCTTCAGCAAGGACACCCGGTTCCTGTTACGGGCTATCGGTTAACTGAGGTAATCAATGTTTTTTAAATGATTCTCCTTTTTTGGGGGAGCTGAAACTCTAAACTTTAGT
>JBHNNM010000532.1:0-1726 GCA_048563625.1 Gammaproteobacteria bacterium
TTGAGGAAGGACCAGCTGGAAATGGTGTTCCACCGAGGTCTGGTCCCCTCACCCCCACCCCGTCCTCCCGAGGAAGTTCCCCAGAGTCGTCGGGGTCTGAGAACCGTCGGCGACGTCGGCCGCGCAGGCCTAAACGAAGATTGTCTAGCGACAGCAGCAACGAGGGAGACGTGACGCCAACGTCACAGACTCCCCTGAAAATGACCAAAGTTGGAGAGGGGGGCATGTCTGAGGAACCATCCTCCAGCCCTGTTCTATCCGACGGAGAGTCCCTGATCTCGGTGGTGACCGCGCCACCGAGCCTCGAAGCGTCGTGCGACGAGGGGTCGAGCTTGCTCCCCCTGGTCAACGGCCCTAAGAAACCGGACAACCGTCCCAAAGACGACCGTCCGCCTAAAACTGCGCCCAGCGCAAATGTTCCCCCCAAGGTGGGAAAAAAGAGTCACAAGGCTCCACCTTCCAACCAACCCAGCAAACCGGCAGCGAACCAGAGGTTCACAGCTGAGGGGGCCTCTCGTAGGCGCCTCTTCCAGCAAGGAACCCGGACGCCAGCGTTTGTAGAACACCCCGTGGTGTTGCACGACCTCGGCGGGGGTGCCGCACGGTTCGACAAGCTCGGACCGTGGCACCGCAGCCAGCTCCTCGCCAACGCCGTGGGAGCCATCAGGTCCGTGAGGCCCCTTCCTTCGGGAAAGTGGCTGATCGGATGTAGTAGCGAGGCCCAGCAAAGTAAGCTGGCCCGTCTGGAGACCTTGCCTGGCGGGGTCCCCATCGGAGCGCGCGTGCCGCGACCCGTTGTGGACGGGGTGGTCGGTCCCATCCCCAAGGGAGGGAACGAGCTCCAACTCGTCCGACAGGACCTGGAGGCGGGAGGTCACCGCGTCGCTGCAGTGACACGCCTGAATAACAAGCATAATGAGCCGTCCCTGGCGGTTCGCATCTCACTGGAGGCCACGGAGCTTCCCACCGAAGTCTGGCTCGGGTCGACACCGTACAACGTGCAGGCGTACGCCGCACCGGTACGTAGGTGTACCAAGTGCCAGTCACTCGGTCACACGAAACAACAGTGCCGTGCGAGACAGGGCCGCTGTTCCAAATGTGGGAAAAATTCACACACCCACGATAAATGTGACGCAGCGACCATGTCCTGCGTAAACTGCAACGGTCGCCACTCGGCGGCCTACAAAGGCTGCCCGGAGGTGTTGATCCGGCAGCGAGCCAACACCCTACGAAGTAGGACCTACCTCCCCTACACCGTCGCCATGCAACGCGCCCGGGAAGAGCTGAAGCCTCGGGTCCAGGAGTCGGATCAGCCGGCCGCCAAGCCGGTGGACGACTGCTGGTCCCGTGACAGGGTCGAAACCACCGTGCCCCTCACCGTTGGTGCTGGTCCCCCGCGAACCTACGCTGGCGTAGCGGCGGGGCGGACCGCCCGAGCGGGAGGTGGTGCTGGTGGTGGTGGGCCCGGTTTCGTCACCCGAGCGTCGGCGAGGAAGGGTCAGCAGCAGCAGTCTGTCGGCCAACGCTCCACAACAGGTAGGAAGGGTGGTGCGATGGGTGGTTCCGAGTTCGGACCTGGTGCCGCCCGCGCGACGACCAAGGGCGTGACCTCCAGGGCGGTGACAGAACTGCTGTCCCGCATCTCGGAGGTCTCCAGTGTCTGGGGGGACGGGCCCGTGAGTCCGCTAGCAGAGGAACCAACCGTCTTTGCCGCCCCTCCTACCTC
>JBHNNM010000533.1:0-1722 GCA_048563625.1 Gammaproteobacteria bacterium
AACATCCACAGAGTCGGCCAGATCCCCAGCCCCAGCCAGAGCAGTATGGCAAATACACCGCCTAAAAAGGTGGAGCCGATCATTTCCCGTGCGGCATGTTTTGCATCCATACTGGAACTCTGCTGACTGAGCATAATAGACTTCATCATAATAGGCATATACATGGCGGGATTTATGAGTACCAGCAGATAGGCCGGCAGCACAATCAGGGTGCTGCGAATGGCGATCCAGTTGGACTGTTCGGCATTTTTAGTCTGCTCCTTTGGCGGTGCGGCCTGTGGTGGCAAGGGATCTTCGGGAAAGAAAGGATACACCAGCGCCTGGCACAATGTGGCAATAATAATACCGAAAATCAGGCTTTGTATAACGGTAGTCGCCAGAACATCACTGACGGTTCCGGCGGCAGAAACCAGGGTCAGCCCCATGGCCATAAAGACACCGGGCAGATTTTTATTGAGGTTAACGGTCAGATAAGTACTGAGATACAGCCCAACTGCCACCAGTAAAACGGCGGTTAGCTGATAATTAAGCAGCAGCGGGATCAGTACTATCCCCAGGCCGGTGGTCATTATGACCATAATGATCAGACCGATAAGCCTGGGTGCCGGTAAGGGCGGGCCGGGAATGGAGCCGAGAATAAAGGCAAACAGGGGGGCGATAAAGGGCAATGGAACCGCCAGAGCATAAGCTGCTGCCAGTGTCAGTGCCGGTACCAAGGCAAGTCGAAATACACGTCTGGCCTGAATATGCATAGTATTATGCCTTATAACCTTAAGCCCACAGCTTTTAAAAATACCGTGTCCATATGAGCAAGGGTCAGTTTATTAGTAAGCATAAGAAAGCCAGCTCATAAAACGGATAAAGGCTTTGCCCAGAACATTTAAAATACTGCTGTCTCTGGTATAAACCATGACCTCGGGCTGACCGCCTATGCTGACGCAGTTCATCAATATGTTTGCGGTCAAACTGGATAACGACCGGAAAACGCTGGGCCTGGCGCAGCCAGTCGCGGTTGTTATTGATAGTGGGTAAAGTACCAGACGGTGGGGGCTGACTGGTGGCCACGCCCGGCCGACGCTGCGTACCTTACCGGTAAAGACTTTGCCGGGCAGGACATCCAGTGCCAGCTCAACGGGATCATTGATTTCCATATGTCCCAGGTTGTTTTCAGTAAACTCGGCATCTATCCAGATATCGTGAATGGAGATCAGCGTCATAACGGGCTTTCCGGCCGAGGCAAACTGACCTGCATCGGTGCGTAAATCGGTAATTCTGCCGTCCAGGGGAGCTTTAATCAGGGTGCGCCTGAGATTGAGCTGAGCCTGATCGACGGCACTCTGGGCACTCTTTAACTGGGCATTATTAAGACCTTCAGCACCGCGGTTTTCAATGGCGCGAACCACTTCGGCTTCAGCCTGAGCCACTTTGGCCACAGCCTGTTCATAATTGGCTCGGGAGGATTCCAGCCGCCGTACTGAAATAGCTCCAGGATCTTCCTTATACAGTTTTTCCAGCCGCTCAACATCCTGACGGGCTTTTTTAGCATTTGCTTTAGCCGCCAGAAGACTGGACTGGGCCGGCAGCACTCCAGCAGTATTGGCTTCTATCTGGCTGAGTACTTTTTCCAGGTCGGACCTGGCCTTGTTCAGGGCAATTTCATACTGGGTACGATCCAGCTGAAACAGGGGCTGCCCCTTTTTAACGGCCTGGTTATTTTTAACC
>JBHNNM010000534.1:0-1710 GCA_048563625.1 Gammaproteobacteria bacterium
AGTTTTTTTGATAATGTGGTACTTTTTATTTGAAGCCTTTTTGTTGATGAATAATTGCCTGAATAACAACTATTTGATCATCAAATTGGCTTCATTTCAATTCCTAAAGATCATACCTATGAAAATAAACTAAATCACTAAAAAGTTTGTTCCAAGTGGATCACTTTTGTTGGCCATTGACATCATCAGCATTTTTAGGGCTGGCCATTAAATAGGCAGTCTCCTCATACGACTTATAATCTTCAAGGCTCATAACAACCGCCGGTTGTCCGTTTTGTCTGGTAATAATTACCGGCGTGTGGTCTTCATTTACTTTATTTAAAGTTTCGGCCAGATGGGCTCTAAAGGCTGAATAGCTTATTGTGTTCATTATCTCACCTCTTTCAATGTACTTATTATTGTACCTATACTAATATCTGTACGCAATTTTTTATTCTGCTGAGAAACTATAACAGGGTGGTGCTTGAGCTCTCCTTGGAGCGCGGGCATCTTGCCCGTGTATGAGATCTAATTCAGGTTTATATTGCGGGCAGGATGCCCGCACTCCCAAGGGGAAGAGTATTTGTACTGAGGCAGCTTGTATATTGATTTGATATACATTTAACGTTATGATGAATTTATTATTTTATAGTAACAGGTTTAGCAAAATGGCTTCTAATAATATTGAGCATAGTAAAATGCGCAGTGCGCCCATTAATTTGCGTGCTTTGCCTGAACAACGACTCTTAATTGACAGGGCAGCCAGGGTATTAGGTAAAAAACGTTCTGAATTTATTCTGGAGGCTTCCTGTCTGGCTGCAGAAGATGTATTGCTTGATCAGCGTTTATTTTTATTAAATGATGCAGATTTTAATGACTTTGAGGCTCTGTTAAACGAACCGGTCAAAGATAATCCTGCCTTAAGAAAATTGATGGAAAGCAAAGCACCTTGGGACAAATAACAGCACCAACGCCCCTCACACAAGAACATGATCTTTCCTTTTTTTCTTGTGAAGAACATGCTCTGGATATCTGGTTAAAAAGAAAAGCTCTAAAAAATCAATATTCAGGGGCCTCACGCACCTTTGTTGTGTGCAATGACGACAAACAGGTTATTGCTTATTATTCTTTAGCAACCGGAGCCATTGAGCATAAAGATGCCACTGGAAAAGTCCGTCGAAATATGCCTGACCCAATTCCCGTTATGTTATTGGGGCGGCTTGCTGTTGATAGCCGCTATAAAGCTCTGGGTATTGGTTCCGGATTACTTAAAGATGCAATTCTTCGAACTATTTCAGTTTCAGAACAGGCTGGAATAAGGGCGATACTGGTTCATGCATTATCAGAGCAAGCCAGATTATTTTATAAGCACCATGGTTTTTATGAGTCAGGCACCAATGATATGACATTATTGATCACTCTTGATGATGCAAAAAAGGCGATTATTGTAGACAGAGCTTGAGGTTAAGAGGCATTTTACCCTTCCGCCCCCGCCAGGCTGTCTCATGTGATATGCTCAGGAAAAAAATAAAGAAGGACTAATATTGAAGCGTTTTGAAAGTTCCTGGATATGTTCTTTTGTTAATTTTCTTTTACCATTGAGGATCATTGATACTAGGGGCTGTTGATCTTTTGTGGTTAAAAAATAGGCAGCATGGTATTTGTTAAACAAGTATAATGGTTTTGTGAAAAATCAACATACAAGAACACTTACCATGCCAAGAACTATCT
>JBHNNM010000535.1:0-1707 GCA_048563625.1 Gammaproteobacteria bacterium
TCCATTGTTTTATTGTAATGTTGCGTGTAGGTCATCAAAATGTATACCATCTGCACAATAAGGTCCTTGATTTGAGTGTATTTCTTAACCAGTCAGCGCCGAGCTACAATCTGTTTGGTGTTACGGAATCAAGACTCGACTTTAGAATTTCTGACCAGGATGTTAATATCCCAGACTATCGCATACAAAGAAAAGACTCAACTGCCGTTGGCCAGACTGGTATTGCAGTCTACATACATGACTCCATAGCAGACATCACACACAGACGTCATGACCTTGAAAGTGACTGTGTAGAGTGTATTTGGCTCGAGCTAAAGCCGAATGCAAACGCTCCATCTCTTTTTGTATGTTTTTTGTATAGAAACCCTTCAGTTTGTTATGAGTGGTTCGATGATTTTGTACAGATGATAGACAATCTCCGCGCTGCAAAACCTCATGCCGACATTCTTTTATTAGGAGATTTTAATATTGATTTGCTGAAACCACACTCCTCTTGGGACTCTACTATTACACTGCTGGGCCTAACCCAACTTATAGAGTCACCAACGAGAATTACACCGACATCTGCCACACTGATTGACCATATATATACAAACAACCCAGATGCATTCACTGATGTCAGTGTATCTGACCTAAGCATCAGTGACCATTGTCCCATCTCCTGTACGAAATCTGTTAAACTTTCAAAATGTAAACTCAAAACCCATTCTCTTATATCATTTAGATCGTTCAAGCACTTTAATAAAACAGCATTTTGTGCTGACCTGAATTGTGCCCCTTTTATTTCGGTCCTGAATTATACTGACCCTGAAGAAGCTTTGTCGGTGTGGTACAATGTATACCTCAGTGTAATCAACAGACACGCGCCACTGAAGCACAAGCGCGTCAAACATCCCAAATTACCACCCTGGCTTAACAAAGATGTAATGCAGCTAATGGCTGAGCGAGACAAACTAAAGAAAGAAAAACGTTTTTCAGAATATAAGAAGCTAAGAAATAAAATAAAAAATCGGGTGAGAAAAGCAAAAAAGGACTACTTCCAGAAACTCATTGAGCGAGATAAAAATATTTCGACTGTGTGGCGTGCTCTAAATACATTTACGAAAGGGAGCCAGTCTCATTTTGCCGATATCCCAAAGAACCTAACGGCTGATAAATTCAATAATCACTTCCTTTCTGTGGCAGAATGTTTGATAAAACCACGATCGGATGATGTATATGACTCTGAATGCTCAAATATTCTACATGAATTTTGTGAGCGAAAAACACGAGGGCAGGAGCCATTTGTCATCCCATATATTTCCATTCCGGAACTCGGTAAATATGTATCCAAACTGGATAACAAAAAGTCGTCTGGACCCGATGGCATTAGTAACCACTTACTTAAATTGTCACTGCCTTACATAATAGACTCACTTACTTACATTTTTAATCTATGCATCGAGAAAAACCATTATCCATCCGAGTTTAAGAAAGCAAAAGTGATCCCATTGCCAAAAACTCGCGACAAGACAAACTTGACTGACTACAGACCAATATCACTGTTATCTGTCCTGTCCAAACTCCTCGAAAAGCATGTGCATGTACAGTTAAATGATTATTTGGAAAAACACCTACTCATTCACCCCTTCCAGTCTGGTTTTCGATGTAAACACTCTTGCAGTACCGCATTAGTACGGCTTACGCATTCTTGGCTGACAGCGATGA
>JBHNNM010000536.1:0-1703 GCA_048563625.1 Gammaproteobacteria bacterium
TTAAGATAGTTCTTGGCATGGTAAGTGTTCTTGTATGTTGATTTTTCACAAAACCATTATACTTGTTTAACAAATACCATGCTGCCTATTTTTTAACCACAAAAGATCAACAGCCCCTAGTCAAAGTCTGGATTTCTCCAGTCTTTAGAAGGTGCCAGATTTTCTTTGGGAACTGGAATGCTGGAGACATAGCTGATTACATTAACCATATCTTCATCAGTAAAGTTCTTGATCTGCTCAACCATATCAGGATTAGCATTACGACGCTTACCGTCACGAATCCATTCAAACTGTCTCAGCATATATTTGTAATGTTGTCCCTGGATCTTGGGATAATATTTGTCTTCGTCCCCTTCACCATTTTCACCGTGACATTTTACACAGTTATCATGGAATAATTGTTTACCTTTTTCCAGATCAGCCGTTGCAGGGCCTTTACCATTGTCCGGATTCATCTTCAGCTTCTGAATATAGGCGGTTACATCGGCAATAGCCTGCTCATCACCAATAGACTCAGGTAAAGCAAATGGATACATAGTTGGGTTATCACGGTTTAATGCCCGGATATCAGCTAACTGCTTAATCAGTACCTTACGATTCTGACCGGCTAACTGAGGGAATGTACCGTCTTTGGTACCCCAGCCTTCAGGCAGGTGACAGGCAGAACAGACTTCATAGACATCCAGGCCGTTTTCCAGGTCTGGTGTCAGGTGCAAAGCAGCATCCTGCTCACCGCCGCCTTTATTCCAGCCCAGTTTCTTTGCATGATCATCAGACTGCTCTGATGCCAGCGCAAAACTGCCTACAGCTAATGCTGACGTTAGGGCCAGCATACTAATTGCTGATTTTAATTTCATTTCAGGTAAACTCCCTTAAAATATTAAACAAACACTTGGAACCAAAATTTTCAAGATTTAGTCATAATGCCATACCAAATATTAGTTGGCCTTGATAAACATCAAAACAATACAAATAACCAAGAAAATCAATCAGGAATAGACACAATTTTTACAGGGTAATTATTGCCGCTATTCCTGATATGGACTCAAGGTGTTACTGGGTAGCGAGCCATTCAGCAATTGCTTTCTTTTCTTCATCAGTTGTCATGTGAGTAATACCCTTCATGGCCGCGGTCATACCGTTATTACGCTTACCGGACTGAATATCCTTAATCTGGTTATACAGGTATACTGCATTGTTTCCAGCCAGTTTAGGATAAGCCGGCATAATAGGTGTTTTACCATCCTTACCATGACAGGCAGAACAACCGCCTTTAGTCGCGTCGAGGTATAATGCCTGACCATCCAGAGCCATTGCACTGGAAGCAAAACCAATACCACCTGCGCATAAAGCAGCAGCTACAGCAATTTTAGATAATTTTTTCATAATATTTCCTGTTAATTCTATTAAATAATGATTCATTAATCACAGGACAGGAAGAAATTCTTCTACCCTGAATCAAGCCAAGATGAATATACCTGAATGATGACTGAATGATATGACCTGGATCAACCATTTTCAGTACCTAACATCACAAAAGATACCATATAAAAGCTCAAATTGTATCAATAATTTTGTATTTTAAACTAGGGGCTGTTGATCTTTTGTGGTTAAAAAATAGGCAGCATGGTATTTGTTAAACAAGTATAATGGTTTTGTGAAAAATCAACATACAAGAACACTTACCATGCCAAGAACTATCT
>JBHNNM010000537.1:0-1702 GCA_048563625.1 Gammaproteobacteria bacterium
CAGTGTTGTTGGGATTCGGGCTTGATGTTAAATATTACACCTCTCGGCAAAATGGTCTTTGTAAAGTGCCTGTCAAAATTGGAAGAGGTTTTCAAAAGGGGGAGATTTGAATTGCATGAAAGCCCACAATGTCTACCATCTATTCCTTTATGACTTGCCCTGATTCCTAAACCTAATCCAGTCTCCCTGAAAACATTCGAGTCTGGTTTTTAATTTTGTTTTACAGTTCACCCAACCCCATTTTGTTGTAAAGATTATATAGCAAAACTGGAATAGTGACCTGCAGATAGAAATGATATGTGGGGAAGCAAGTTTAGTTTTTTTCTGCATTTGGTTGTAATCAAGCGTTTACAACACAAAGATATACAACATGTCAGATGGATGTTTGATGTTGATATAATCTATATCTCATGAAAAAAGTGAAACAAAGGCGATTTTGAACCAGTGGCGTGTACTCCTTAAACAAACAAAAAGTTCTTACTTTCTCCCCTTTTTTAAATACTGATGTGGAGTTTTGTTGTTGCTTGTTTGGTTTTGCTGTCTTTTGGAATTATTGACTGGACAGCCTCGATCAGGCTGTTCTAGATGTTCATGTTTGGCATTGATGATCAGGCCACAAGAGATTTTTTGAAGGCGCATGATGATTTCACATATAAAATAATTACGCCTTGAATGAAACTGTTTATTCATTTTTACACAAATAGATGAATTTGCACCATTTGAGAGACTAGCAAAGAGAGGAAACATTGCCAAGACCAGGAAGGAGGTTTCAGCAAGTACTTCCTGTTGTACATTCTAATAATTGATCACTTTTATATAGCATTACTCTCTGCTCTCAAGAAGACTCACTGCGCTGTTGTCGCATGTGATTCCGAGTGAGTGACTGTATGTAGCCTAAACATCATCGGCCGCCTTTCAGGGAGTCGAGCCACAAACATATATTTTAGCAGCTATATTTTACATAATGATTTATAGGGTATGATTGTGTAGGAGGACTTGTCCTCATGTATTGGAGTTAATGCTAACATATTTTTAAGAAATAGAGACCAGAGAGGTTAGCTTTTCTGCTAGTTATTTACACCAAACAGTCAACAGAAAAAAGGCTTAAATACTAGTATTTACAGACAATTATAATAAATATCCGTTCATCACTTTCATGTATAGTTGCTATAAAGCAGTTTAAACATGAAGGACATGACATAGACCTAATATAGAGTGCTTCCAGTCTGCTTCCTAAACTCTATTTAGTCAATGAAAATACAGTATGAGATAGGGAAACATCAGGATTTGGCTAAAATCGATATATTAAAATTGAAATTCTTGTACTACATGGTTCCCTCTTTAAAATAAGCACTATGTCGAGCCTGGTATGTAGTGGAACTTAGGATATGGCAGCCTTTATGTATCTGTGTGCATATGGTATGATTTTGGGAAAGCCTGGCGCTGTCTGCTGCTAAACATTTTTCTGCTGATAATTTTTAATATACTGATGTAGGCATTTTACAGTCTTTTTCTTTATATAATTCCGCTACAGTGATAACAGAATTGCGTTTGAAGTATGTTGTTGGAGATGGTTTTAAAGAAAATTCTCAAATGCCTGGTGTACTTTTATTGTTATGTAGAATTTGTTTCAAGAATATTCCTTCAACGCTTAGCTTTTAATTTTGTTTTTAATAAATTAGCTTTCAATTTTGTTTTTAAT
>JBHNNM010000538.1:0-1701 GCA_048563625.1 Gammaproteobacteria bacterium
CTATAGGGTGTTCTGCCCCGGTTTTCCGGAACCAGGGCTGATTCACCAAATTGTTCAAAGCGTTGTACCCATTGTCTGATGCTTGTCCGGCTGGCACTCAGTAATTGGGAAACCTGTTTTCAGCTGTAACCCTCATTCAGGAGTAAAATGGCTTTAGCCCGTCTTCTGTAGTTACCATCTTTGTTAAATTGTACGACTTTTTTTAACCGTCGGCGTACAGGACGGCTCAGTTCCGTTATAATATTATTCATACTTAAGCTTTGTTTGATCAGGTTTTTTTGGTTAATTTCTTTGATCGATAAACAAAGCTTAAGTTCCATTTATATGGACACCATTTCGGAACAGTTATTTAGTCAGTTACAATGTTTATTTAATTCTGTAACCAATAGACTCGGTCAGGTGCTGCAACTAGATCTGATCGCTATTATCCAGATCAGCAATGGTTCGGGCCAGTTTAAGAATACGATGATAGGCTCGGGCAGACAGCTTCATTTTTTCCATGCTTTTCTGCAGTACTTTTTGATCTTCAGCTTGTAACAGAGAGTCCTGTTCTATTTCCCGGTTATTTAAATGGGCATTGCATTTGCCCCGTCTTTGCTTCTGCCATTGATGAGCCTGAACCACTCTTTGTTTAACCTGGGCACTGGTTTCGGTTGCTTCAGTGCGGTCCTGTAATTCCCTGTGACTGATGGCCGGAACCTCAATATGAATATCAATTCGATCCAGCAGGGGTCCAGAAAGTTTACTTTGATAACGCTCAATTTGCGCGGCCGAACAGCGGCAGTTATTCTGTGTATCCCCATAATAACCACAGGGACAGGGGTTCATCGCTGCAATAAGCTGAAAAGAGGCTGGAAAAGTCACCTGTCTGCCTGCTCTGGAAATGGAGATTTTTCCGGATTCCAGCGACTCTCTTAACACTTCCAGCACCTTACGGCTGAATTCTTACTGGGAATCTCTAATGTTTACAGAAACCTCTAATGTTTTATAAACTCCCTTAAAAGCTCTTTATACCCTTTTATTATGGAGTATATTCTCTTTAGTTGATTAGGGCAATTTAGTTGACCATAACAGAGTTTTGGTAGGAGTCTTATCCACATATCCACATGCCTGCCCAAGCGAAAAAAAACCTTTAGGTTTATTTTTTTTCGCGCAGTGGCTTGGCCTGTAGGTATGTGGGTAAGACGGATCTTGATTTTTTAGAAATTCAAATAATTCTTTTTTATTTGATTGCTATTTAAAAAATTTTTTAATTTTTGTTTTTGGTCGTTGTTAATAGATAAGTTCTTACTAATTAAATTTGTAAGGTTTTCAAGCTTTCTGTTTTTTTCTTCTTCAATTTTCTTTTCAGCACTTTCTAATAGTTCATTTTCTGTCATAGAGTTATTTTTATTGTATATTTCTTTAAACATGGGAAATATTTCAGTTGGAACCCAGGCCACATTCTGTGCCAATATACCCGATACATACTGAACAAATTCTTTTGGATCTTCATAACATCCAGGTACAAAATCTTCAGTCTCAACCCTAGAATATAAATTTCCTACAAGCCAGCTCAATTTAGCTTGAAAGTTGCTCGTTAATTCTAGGGGCTGTTGATCTTTTGTGTACAAAATTTAACCATTCCACATAGGAAGCCACACCATACAACAGCCTAACGCTAATGTACTGGCATAGTTTCTTTCCAGCTTATCATAGCGA
>JBHNNM010000539.1:0-1696 GCA_048563625.1 Gammaproteobacteria bacterium
CGCTATGATAAGCTGGAAAGAAACTATGCCAGTACATTAGCGTTAGGCTGTTGTATGGTGTGGCTTCCTATGTGGAATGGTTAAATTTTGTACACAAAAGATCAACAGCCCCTAATAAAACAGGCTGAAAATAATGATCGGCTTGCGCATGTTTGCGGAACCTGCCGAATGGGCGATGATGCAAAAAACAGTGTCGTAAACAAGTTTAACCGTGCTCATGGTATTGACAATTTATCGATTGTTGACAGTTCATTTTTCCTTCCAGTGGCGGTACAAACCCATCTCTTACTATTGCAGCAAATGCATTAAGGGTTGCAGATCATCTATTATGAAACGAATTCTTTTTTTTGCAGAAACGGTTACATTAGCGCATATAGCTCGATGTGTTGTTCTGGCAGAAAAACTTATAAAAACATATGGTTATAGCGTTTGTATTGCGGCAGACAGCCGATATGATGAGCTTGTAGGAAAAACCTTATCTCAGCGTGTTGGTCTGAAATCTATTTCCAGCCAAAAATTCTTTAATAAACTGTCCAAGGGGGCTCCGGTTTATGATGTTAAAACTTTAACTGGCTATGTAGAAGAAGATGTAAAAATTATTGACACTTTTATGCCGGATTTCGTTTTTGGTGATTTCAGGCTATCTCTGGCTATAAGCTGTCGCTTAAAAAAAGTACCTTATGCGACTATTACTAATGCTTACTGGAGTCCATATGCTGATATTCATTATCCGGTACCGGAAATTCCCCTGACCCGTTGGTTCGGCGTTACCATTGGGCAGAAGTTGTTTGACTGGTTTCGCCCGCTGGTATTTGCAATACAAAGCCTGGCCTTTAACAGAACCTGTAAAAAATTTGGTCTGCCTCCGCTTTCCTATGATATGAGAAAAATATATACCGATGCGGATTATACCTTATATGCTGATTTTAAAGGACTTATTCCTATGAAACCCCGTCCGGAATCACATCTGTTTATCGGGCCGGTGCTATGGTCAGTCCATGTACCTCTGCCCCGGTGGTGGTCAGAATTGCCCGCAGATAAGCCGCTGATATTTATTACTCTGGGCAGTTCGGGAGACGGGACCATGCTGCCTCTGTTAATTGATGCCCTGGCACCTCTGGATATTACAGTTATTGCAGTAACCGCAAAAAACAGTCAGATTGAACATAGCTGTAATAATGTCTATATCAGTGACTTTCTAGCCGTGGAAGAAGTTGTAAAAAAATCTGACATTGTTATCTGCAACGGCGGCAGTCCCATGGTTTACCAGGCCTTAATAGATAAAAAACAGCTTATAGGTATACCTGGGAATCTGGAGCAGTACCTGATGATGTCGATTATAAAATCAGCAGGGCTGAGAGATTATATCCGGGCTGGTTCACTAAGTTCTTCAGCGATACAGGACATGGTAAAAAAACAGTTAACACAAAAACAACCCCGGAATTTAACCAGAATAGTTCAGAGGCAACTGCTGGAATAGACACTATACACCGTATTATTCAATCAGCCACCACCAGAACAGGCCAGTATTCATGAATATAATGTGACTTTTTCCTCAGAATAGAAGTATTACACTATCATAGGTATGTCTTTAAGGATTTTATCATTTCGTTTCAATGATTTACCCATCAGGATGAAATTCCATAATTAGGTTCTACACCAAACAGATAAAGTCCAGTAGACTTATCCCGTTCAG
>JBHNNM010000540.1:0-1693 GCA_048563625.1 Gammaproteobacteria bacterium
AGATAGTTCTTGGCATGGTAAGTGTTCTTGTATGTTGATTTTTCACAAAACCATTATACTTGTTTAACAAATACCATGCTGCCTATTTTTTAACCACAAAAGATCAACAGCCCCTAGTTTTTTATTAATCAATACCTGGTTCTTCCCATGAAATTTGTTTTTTTAAGCCAAGAAAGCTTTTCTTAATAACAGGTTTTCTTAGCGGTGGTATTAGTGCATTTGCTATTTGCTTACCTATATGTTTATTGGTTCTGGTGAATTCGACAAGTTTTTGGCCGGCAGCAGCAATGTTTATAATTTTGTCGGGGTTATTTTTTAAAAATTCAAGCTTTTCACAGGCATCTTTATAATTCTTATAAAGTACAACATTTTTCATATTAATAAAACCTAAAGCCTTGTTTTCAGATTCACCCTGATCATAGGCCAGGAGTAAACAGCCACAAGCCATAGCTTCGAAGTTTTTTATCATATACTCACCAAAACCAATATCGGCAGAAAAAAATATTTTTATTCGATTTAGTGTATTACGATATTCATCAGCAGAATTGGTGCGTGTGGCAAAAAGAGAATGATTTTTTATCATTTTATCAATAATTGCTTTACGTTTTATATAAAGTTTGTTTTTAGTAGAACCAACAAATCCGAGATATATGTCTCTCTCAGAATGTGTATTATAAAGGATTCCTGAGTCATAGCCTTTAGAAACAAAGTGAACATCAAAACCTTCATTTTTTAATTTTTGGATGACATTGTAACCGGAACATATAATTCGTACCCAGGGCAATAATCTATAATGTTCACTGAACTTTCCATGATACTTTCCACCAGTATAATTTTGAAAAGCATCATGTTCCAAGATAACAAGATTTGGTATGCTTTGAATAAACTTCCGTTGTTTTATTTCTTTTTTAAAACGGAGGAAAAATACAATTCTATCATATTTCGAAACTTCAATATTTCTTAAAAAATAATTTTTTAAACTGGCTTGCTCGTTAGATGACAAGCGTTTTATCTCACAAAAATCGCATTTTTCAGCAATGGAAGAATATAAGTTATCCAAATTAACTCGCTGTTTATCCTGTACCAGTATCAATACTCGCATATTAAATTCTACTTATATTTGCAGTTTATGTTATATTTTTTGTCAGGGTATTTAATTCTTTTATGTATTTATCTTTAAGTAATGACGGTGAAATAATAGATTCAACTCCTTTTTTTTGTATTAAATTGAATAACGGAAAGTTCCTCTCTTTTAGGTTAATTAAGGATTTTTTTAACATTTCACTTTGAACAGACTCAGGAAATTGGTGAGTAGAGTAAATGGCTTTACAAATTTCAATATAAAACTGACGCAACTGCTTTTTATTCGGTAATTTTCTCGAACGTAATTTCAGGTATAGGCGGTGATGCCATAGAGGTTTTGGTATTTTAAACTCTAATTTAAAAAAATCATTTCTTGCATTTTCGGAAAATAAATCTTTATGTGTATTAAGAAATGATCGGGATATAGCTCGATAAATATCTTTTCTTAAGCAATAGTGATGGATAATACTCTTATGTTGTATCGGTTTTATTTTATTACGCGGATTCAACTCTGAAGTGCAACGCATGAATTTCCCGTTCTTGTAAGTGATTTCTGCATTGCCTGGAATGGTGTAAGAAAGTTAAGACTCTTTCTTGGTGTATTATTCAG
>JBHNNM010000541.1:0-1692 GCA_048563625.1 Gammaproteobacteria bacterium
CCACTCGCTATGATAAGCTGGAAAGAAACTATGCCAGTACATTAGCGTTAGGCTGTTGTATGGTGTGGCTTCCTATGTGGAATGGTTAAATTTTGTACACAAAAGATCAACAGCCCCTAGTTACTTTGTTTTTTAAGTTTATTGGCCTTAAACAACGCATCCTGCCGTTCCAGTTCCTGCATTTCCCAATTGCTAAAACCTGCTTTTATACGTACCTCACGGTTAAAGGGTCCTTTGGGTGTGGAACGCAGGTATTGTTTGATCAGTTTAAAAAACATGGCATCAGCCCACCTGCTGCTGTTCACAGCAATAGCGGAACCAGCGGGAGCCGGCATTCACATGCCCGATTTCATCATTGGCAATAATGATCAGCGAATCAGCGGTGGCTTTATCGCCAATAGCCCGAAACCTGTCCACCGAGAAAGGTACCACATCCAGAGCCCGCGCTTCCAGCACCCGATGGACTATAGCCATACGGGCCATTAAATCATCTGCCGTGGTAACCGCCATCTGCCATAATTCATTATGTGCCGGAAAATCACCGTAATCATAGCCCATGTCCCGCAAACTCTGGCGCAACATGTAAAAGTGCTGCGTTTCTTCTCTGGCGGTTTTTACCCAGTCAGCATAATATTCTTCGGGCATCTGACGATAGCGATAAATGCTGTCCCAGGCCAGGTTAACTGCTGTCATTTCAATATGTGTCAGAGCATGGATCAGTGCCGCACGCTGCTGAACAGACTTAAAGCCCCGGTTTTTTACCTTGCCCGCGGCCACCAGTTCCGGTTTGTCCAGCCGACCGGGCTGATAAAGCTGCAATACCGGCTCTAATGGTGTTTCACCCTCCTGCCACTGCAGTTGTCCGGCATCCCAGGCTGATGCAATTTCCAGACTCAGCTGCATTTTTTCATCCGGATCAGCGGTTAAAAAACAACTTTTGGCTTGCTGGTAAAGGTTCCTCATTCACAGACCTGTTAAACATAAATTAAAAAACCAAGTTTACCACTGAACACACAGGGTAGATAGCGGATATACAGGCTACACTATCCAGAACCAGGATGTTTAAAACCGACTATATTAAGCCTGCGGGATACAGTAAAATTGGCATACCGGCCGGACTGCCGGTAATACCCTGACTATAATCAATAAATTCCATTTTCTGGAGAATATATGTTTGATGTAAATGAATACTTTGACGGCAAGGTAAAATCACTGTCTTTTACTGACGCTTCCGGCGATAAGGCCTCTGTGGGTGTAATGGCTGCCGGAGAATACACTTTCGGCACTTCCAGTATTGAGCTGATGACCGTCACATCCGGTTCCATGCAGGTAAAACTGCCCGGCTCCGATAGCTGGCAAAGCTTTACTGCCGGAGAAACCTTCCGTGTCGAAGCCAACCAGTCGTTTGATGTCAAAATGGACTCTGACACTTCCTATCTTTGTATTTATCAATAAAGTATCTCAGTCCCCCCTTTTTCAAAGGGAGATTCAGGTTCCTGGTTTGCAACCCCCTTAATCCCCCTTCTAAAGAAGGGGGACGTTAAACGCTTAATAAATGGATGGAAGCTAACTAGTTCAACCTGAATAATACTGTTTTAAGCCTGACCTCAAGCCAGGTTTAACGCGGCTGATGTTCCGCTTTGATAAACCCCCCATCAAACCGGAAATAATTTTGAGCCACAAAAGCCGGAG
>JBHNNM010000542.1:0-1690 GCA_048563625.1 Gammaproteobacteria bacterium
CATCGGGAATTCCATACCTGGAGATCTGACTCTTCATGTATGAAATAACGTTCTTGGCTGACAGATTGTCCAGTTTGGAGATTTCTGGCCACTTTGAGAAGTAGTCCACTATGAGCAGATAATGTTGGTTGTTGAACTCAAAAAGATCTGCTCCGACCTTCGCCCAAGGTCGTTCTGGAATCTCCATCGGAATCAATGGCTCCTTTGCGTTTGCTCTCGAGTGTTCTGCACACAATGCGCAGGCTGCCACAGTCTCTTCTATGCGTGCAGACATTCCTGGCCAGAACAAGACTTGCCTTGCTCTATTCTTGCACTTGACAATGCCCAGGTGTGTCTCATGGATCTTCTCCAACATCTCCGACTGAAGTGTTTTGGGTACTATGATCTTATCTCCCTTGAACAGCAAACCGTCCAGACAGGTGAGTTCATCTCTGTAAGACCAGTACTGTCTGACAGCTGGAGATACATCTTCTCTGTTGTCGGGCCATCCTTTGAGAATCACACTGCTCAGGGCTTTCAGTTCCAAGTCTTTTGCCGTTTCTCGTTGGAACTGTGCGTACTTTTCTGGTGAGATGGGTAAATACGACTTGGGGTTGATCGCATTTATCTCTGTCTCTGAGACCAGTTGCTCTTTTGTCTCTTGGAGGTACGATCGACTCAGAGTGTCAGCGACATACAAGTACTTTCCTGGCTTGTAGGTCACTTGCAGGTCATACTTCTGTAGTTGCAGCAGAAAGCGTTGGAGTCTCGCTGGCGCTTGATGTAGCGGCTTGTTGAAGATTGACTGCAGGGGTCTGTGGTCTGTTTCTACCTCTACAGTTCGACCATACACAAACTGATGGAACTTTTCGCACCCGAACACGACTGCCAGTGTCTCTTTTTCAATTTGTGCGTAGTTCTGCTGCGTTTTGGTCAGTGCACGTGAGGCGTATGCTATTGGTTGGCCTTCCTGCATGATGACACAACCAAGACCTGTAGATGACGAGTCTACTGAGAGTGTGAGAGGTAATGTAGGGTCGTAGAACCTGAGTACTGGAGCTTCTGTTGCCAGTTTCTTCAGCTTGTTGAAACTGTTCTCTTCAGTCTCAGTCCACTTCCACTCAACATCCTTCTCTGTCAGTTTTCTGAGAGGAGCACTGATGTCTGCCATGTTGGGCATGAATTTCTTCAGATATTGGATGAATCCGAGAAATGTCATCAGTTCTCTCTGGCTCTGTGGTCGCTTCATGTCTTGAACTGCTCTGATCTTCTCTGGATCTGCTTTCAGACCTTCCCCAGACAATACATGTCCGACATAGGAAATCTGGTTCTGTCGAAACTTGCACTTGCCTTTGTTGAACTTCAGACCACATGCCTTTGCCTTGTCCATGACCTGCTTCAGGCGCATGTCGTGTTCTGCTTGGTCTTTTCCCCACACCACTATGTCATCCATGATGGCTTCACTTCCCTCAATGTCTTCGACCATCTGAGACATCACTCGCTGAAATATTTCGCTTGCCGAGACAATGCCAAATGGAACACGAAGGAAGCGATAACGTCCGAATGGAGTGTTGAACGTGCACAGCTTGGAGCTTTCTTCGTCAAGTTTCAACTGCCAGTAACCTGAAGTTGCATCAAGTTTTGAAAACACCTTTGCTCCCGGCATGTTCTGTACGACTTCTTCAATCGTCTTCATGGGGAAATGTTCTCG
>JBHNNM010000543.1:0-1689 GCA_048563625.1 Gammaproteobacteria bacterium
AATGAATAAACAATGAATTACCGATAACTTGTTCACAATTAACTTTAACCTGCCTTTTTTACTGTAAAATATAGAACTCTCTCAATAAAGCTTTATCAAAAGAACCAATAAAAGTATCAGTAGTAATATGAATAAAAAATGGCTGTAAGACCGTTCAAATATGTTAATTTAAGGAATTTATTTATGAAACAGGCCATTTTTAGCCTACTTTTTTTCAGCCTTCTTGTTATCAGTTTTCCGTTAATGGCTGAGCATGTACCCAATTACCCGGTAGAAGATTCATTGGCTGACTATTGTTATAAACCTTCTAAACCGCTCTGGCTGTCAACGGCGATTCATAAAAAGCAGTATAAGGAAGATATGGAGGAGTATGAGCGTTGCAAACAGCATTTTTACCAGGTGCATCAGAACATTGCCAGAATGAAAATGGAGTCCGAGCAGCGTTCCAGGGAGATTCAAAAAGAATTTGAACAGCAGAATAAGTAAAACAGTGAGGACACTGGGATAACAGTCTCAGGAAGAACAGCTGACACTGATCGGTGTTGCCCAGTCGGGCGGCAGCCCGGCATAATGTTCCATATCCGGATGTTCATCATAAGGATTCAGTAGAATATTCATTAACTTGTCCACTTCAGAATAATCCCGGTGACGGGTGGCCTGTTCAATAGCAATCTGTGCCATATAATTTCTTAAAATATACTTCGGGTTAACCCGGTTCATTTTCTTACGGCGTTGTTCAGGGGACAGGCTATCATCCTGCTCAAGCAGTTTGAGATAGTGTTTGTGCTAGGTGTCAAAAGCCTCCCTATCCATAACATATCTCTTAGCGGGGCTTTTTCCTCAGAGCCTGCTACTGTTGCTAACTGCCGGAACAGCAGGGTATAGTCCACCTGGTTTTTTTCCATCAGATTCAATAGCGATAATATCAGTGTACTGCGTTCCTGGTATTCTTCATTAGCCACATCAGCATTAAAAAAGCCCAGTTTCTGCTCCATCAGGCTTAGGTAATGGCGGGTAAATGCCGGTTCAAATTCAGCCAGTGCGGCTTTGGCCTCGTCTATTGTTATCAGTGATAACAGGGTTTCGGCAAAACGGGTCAGGTTCCACAGGGCAATGCTGGGCTGGTTCTTAAAGCTGTAACGCCCCTGATGATCAGAGTGATTACAGATAAAATCCCGGTTATAAGTGTCCAGAAAGCCAAACGGACCATAGTCCAGAGTCAGTCCCAGGATAGACATATTGTCGGTATTCATAACACCGTGGGCAAAACCCACACTTTGCCAGTGGGCAATCATAAGGGCAGTTTTTTCTACCACTGCACTTAAAAACTGCTGATAGGGATTGTCTTTCCCGTCATTATTATTGTGCAGTAATATTTCAGGATAATAATTTTCAATAACAAAATCCGCCAGCTGCTGTACCTTATCGAGCTGATTACGGGAAGCAAACAGCTCAAAACTGCCAAAACGGATAAAAGAGGGTGCCATACGCACCATGGATGCCCCGGTTTCCAGTTGTTCCCGGTAAACTTCTTCCTCACTATTAACCATGGCCAGAGCACGGGTGGTGGGTATGCCCAGTCCGTACATGGCTTCACTGCATAAATATTCACGTATGGTCGAACGTAGTACCGCCCGGCCATCGCCCCGGCGTGAATCTGTCTCTTGATCATATCTCATGAGACAGCTT
>JBHNNM010000544.1:0-1687 GCA_048563625.1 Gammaproteobacteria bacterium
TGATTCGTTTAAGTTTTTCCTTCTCTCCTTTAATACAGACTTGTTCATTGCAGTTAAGGCAATCTCTGTATTTATTACAAGGTGTCATTGTAAAATCATGAATACAAATACCAAACTCAGTTACATGAGCAGCTCCTTTTTCAAGCATATTAAACTCTTGAATGGTGATAGGTGAATGCTTATCTGGGTCTCCAGATGGGCCAAATAGAGTTAGAGAAGTATCCAGTTCTTCAGCTCTGGCAACCATCTCATATTCACTCATATGGTTGTATGTACGATTTTGCTTACGGTCAGCGCGGCCAGACCATTTGGCTATTTGAACTTGTGATAAGCCTCCACGTTGGGCAACAGTATTTAAAAAATGCCGAGTTTGATGTGAGGTAACTTTAAGCGGAACACCATTTTTTCCCAGATATCCATGGCGGTCAAAAATACTTTTATGTGAAGCAGATTTTAATGACTCCCTTGGTGATAAATCATTATTAAATACATTGTTTGTTGGTTTCCATAAAATGACAGGACTGGTTCCACGCTGTCGATTAATAAGGTTTCTGGTCATACAGAACAGAGCATTAGAATATTTAATTTTTTTCTTTTTGTTAAACCAGGGGAAGGATTCTGGTCGTTTTGTTTTGATATGCTTCCAGAGGGTTTCAAGAGTATAAGAGCCATTAATATTTTTATAATTTAAATTACCCAAATTTGCTCCAGGTTTTTTTCCAGCAACAATACCTATAGCTTCACAAACTTGATGATTTGTTAATACTTTATTATCTGACACTGTTGGACACTTATCATGACGATAAAATTTATCAGGATTTTCCTCCATCCATTTTGCTAATTTTCTTGCCGGTTCAGTTAACCTACGAATTCTTTCAATTGCTTTTTTTGCATCAGGTACCATTTCTGTTGGAATCCATTTAATATCTCCACCATATCCTTTCCCGGCATAGAAGCGCCACCCGTACCGTACAACACCATTACTATCTACATCCTCCACTTCACAATCCAGAGGCAATTCCAATATTTCTGTTATTCGGCTGGGAGCACACATTGTCATTGCAAAAGTTGAACTGGTAAAGATATCTCTTGGCTCTTCAGGATCATTGGCGAATATTTCTGCCAGTGCATTTAACGCTTCCTCTTCAGGCATCATCTTTTCACGACGCTCTTTTGCTTTTTTCCCTGTTTGTATTTCATCCTTTTTCCCGGGAATTGGATTCTTCCAACTACTGAGATCATTGGCTACCAAAAACTTTGTACTCACAAACCTGGCTAATCGCTCAATTTCTCTACCGCCGTGATAGGCTGCTCCTGTACTATATGATTTGCGTACTAATTGAGCAGCTTCAATAACCCTTATAGGTTTAAGTTCATTTTTTGTAGCCGTAGGTTTATGACCCTGCTGGTATCTAAAATATGCCTTGGCAAAATCAATAAAATCCAAGTCTAATTTATCAGCTTCATCTTTAGTTCGAGAATGAACCCCCAGCTTTGTAAAATTCCCTGCTTTTGGCCATTTCCAATCATCCCATTTAAGGTCTTTCCCAAAAACAGTTAATTCATTCTTACATTGAACAATAAACTGTTTCAAATTTTTTTCCGCATCCAACTGAGATTTAGGTTTAAATTCAAAAATCTCAGCCACTATTTATTTCCTCTCTTCGGATTTCACAACATCTAATTA
>JBHNNM010000545.1:0-1686 GCA_048563625.1 Gammaproteobacteria bacterium
CTCGCTATGATAAGCTGGAAAGAAACTATGCCAGTACATTAGCGTTAGGCTGTTGTATGGTGTGGCTTCCTATGTGGAATGGTTAAATTTTGTACACAAAAGATCAACAGCCCCTAGTGTTCTACCGCAGAATTTTTACGCAGTACATTGGAAATAATCACCACCATATAATATAAATTGCCTTCTTCCGGCGGACTTTCCACAATGGCAACCGAATTCATATAATTACGCACATTGCCCTTATAGGCTCCGCATTTAAAGCCTTCTTCTTTTTTGCACTTGTACAGGGAACCGGACTTGTAATACACCGCAGAATTTCTAAGTGCAGGGGATGAGGCATAACGGATACGCCGTTCTGTAAGGTACATCTGACGGGAAGAAAATTCATCCACCAGCTCCCCTTTTTCCATTTTAAGAAGAAATTTGAGTAATTCATTTGCTGTCCCATAACTATTACCGCCGCCATTAACCATCCGTTTACCACCACGGGTTAAAAAGCTGCCCTGACGGAGTTTATCCAGATCCATGCCATTACGAGGAATGGGATCCCAGAATGCTTTCTGATAGATAGCTGTTTTTTCTTTTGACGGGGTCTCTTTAAAAAAGCGTTTAATTTCCTTCTTCTGGCGGCTGGAAATCGGTACCGTATTGCACCATTAACATCCCCTACCGCTGATTCATGGCGGCCGCTGAATTGGAACTGATGGATATCATCCAGTCAAGAAATTCCCATTGAGTACCCTGATCACCGATACGCATAGGACGACGAACCAGTTTATTAGTTTTCGGGTCAAAAATACGGATAGTGTGATGATCGCTTTGACTGAATTCATCGGCTGTAACAATGGTATTTTTCAGAACATCAATACGTTTAGCCTCATCCGGCCAGATATCTGCCAGTGCCTGAAAGATGCCCAGCATAACCACCAGTTTACCGACACTGCCGACATTCTGCTTATGTTCTCCGCGATGAACTGCATAGCGGGGATGCTTTAAATCGGTTAAATCCAGTACCGCAATGGCATATTTATTAAGATGACTGCCAAGCTGGTTCTTAATCTGTGCCGTAAGCTCAGGATCGGGGGACGGAATTTTTAAATCTTTATGATCCAGCAGGCGAATATCCACTTTTGATGTCGGCCATAAAGCACCGGGTACCTGTTTCAGGTAATCTTTAACCTTACCCTCATGTGCAAGACGTGCTCCTTCCACACGGCGAATACCGGTATCTTTATAACCGTCCAAGGGCCAGCCCTGCACGATAACAGGGAAGGATAGCAGGCAAAAGCTTAAGAAACTAATAAACGGATTAAAACGGTTTATCTTTTTAACTGTGTTTATGGCTTTGTTCATAAGTGCTCCCTATTCCGGTCTTGCCAGCATATTGACTTTAGTATCGGAATTTTTATGCAGTGCCTTATCCATATTGACCAGATAGCTCAACCCCTGAACCTGATCATTCTGCAGGAAAGGCCGTAACTGAAACAGCTGCAGTTTGCCGTCCAGGAAACCGAACTCTACATCAGCAGGAGCAGGTCTTCCCTGATCATCTACAATAGACGGGAATTTGGTTGTTCTCCGCTTTAATGAGTGAGATTTTGTCCAAAATAGAACATGCTCTGCTCATCAGGAATGGAGGTTTGCCTGATTTTTAGTTTAAAATATTCGGTATCCCGAATCCCTCTG
>JBHNNM010000546.1:0-1682 GCA_048563625.1 Gammaproteobacteria bacterium
CAACAACAACAAAAAGTTAAAATAACAACATGAAATCTAACCCCAACAAGCCCCTCAAACTATACATATAAATCATAGAGGTGGGCTTGTCTGACAAGTCCTGCTAATTCACTCAACTTCTCAGGTGGGATCTTCTCAACAACAACAAAAAGTTAAAACAACAACACAAAATCTAACCCCAACTAGCTCCTCAAACCAGATTATATATAGATCTAAATGACTAAAAAATCAAACAAAAATCATAGAGGTGGGCTTGACTGATAACAGTCCTGTTAATTCACTCAACTTCTCAGGTTGGATCTGTCAACAACAACAAAAAGTTAAAACAACAACACGAAATCTAACCCCAACTAGCCCCTCAAACTATATATATAAAATAAAATAAATCATAGAGGTGGGCTTGACTGACAAGTCCTGCTAATTCACTCAATTTCTCAAGTTGGAGCTGTCAACAGTTGAAACTTGAATTTTAAGAAAATCTAACCGCAACTTGCCCCTCAAAACAGAACAAAAAAGGTGGCACTGATTTACGGCGAGCTCCTGTTAATTCACTCAACTTCTCAACAACAACAACAAACAAAAACAAGTTGAAACAACAAGAAACGTTCTTCACAACTAGCGAGCGAGGACCTCTCCAAAATGCCTTCCCCCCTCCCATTCAAATTTGGACTCGTCCATAAAACTCCACTGCTCTTTACCGTAAACTAATCGGGCGAGTTCAAATGTTGCAGGGCGAAATAAAGGGTTGCAATTTGTAGGCTAATTTGCTGTTTCCCGTAATTACTAAACTATGATTTCACCAGTATGAAGATATCTCTTCATTAATGCAATAAAACTACATATTCAGTCCATTCATGGTGTTGATGTGCTAATTTTAGCGTGCAGAGGCCGACTTTTAGTTCTGCAGGCGTACTCGCTACTGGCTTGCCTGATCGGTTTGGCAACGTCAAACTTTGATCAGGTTCGAATTGTTTTTTCACTCGCGGGGCAATAAGAATTTATGAAATGACTTAAAACATATGCTCAATAATTAGATTAATCCCTAAGCTATCTTCTGGTGTACGTTTCAAGACTTACCTTCGTGGATTATGCGACGAAAACCTTCCCGGTACGGAGGACACATCTTGCTGGTTTTCAAACGGTTGCTGACCAACGTCACATGAACGGAAACTTTTGAAAATACCTCTAATTGGTTAAACTCGACCTCCTCTATCCGTTGTATAGTTTCTGATTGGCTGCGTTACGGTTTACTTGACCCGCGACCCAAAACAGACGCGGTCTGTGTGAGGTTCGTCGAAGCGAAATTGACCGCAGCGCTAGCAGTGAAAATGCAGCTGCGGACAGCGTCCGACACGACAGCGCTTATCAGTATTAGGCCGCTCGCAGTGTTGTCGCTTAGCGTGCAACGGCGATGAATTTGTTCTCTTTTAAAAAATGTTTTAAAATACTTCTAATGTATCAATGGTATTCATATTAGTACCAATAGAAAGAGGAATGTTCGCTCTTTCGTTTCATTATCGTAAATAATCCCATTCACAAATATCCCGGATTTGTTCTTCAGGCAAAATGAGCCAATTTCACTGCAAAATGCCCTGCCCGAGCCTAGCTTATGTAGGAAAACTATATAGAATCCGGAGGGATCCCATATGGGTATCTGGGGCCCGCGAGAAAATGGGAATCCC
>JBHNNM010000547.1:0-1673 GCA_048563625.1 Gammaproteobacteria bacterium
CACTCGCTATGATAAGCTGGAAAGAAACTATGCCAGTACATTAGCGTTAGGCTGTTGTATGGTGTGGCTTCCTATGTGGAATGGTTAAATTTTGTACACAAAAGATCAACAGCCCCTAGTAAATATTACTATTAAAACTACTCACCCGATGCTTTTTTATCGGTATTTTCATAAATCAGCAGGGGTTCAGACAGACCGTTAATTACACCTTCATCCACCACGACTTTCTGCACATCTTCTACTGAAGGCAGTTCATACATGGTATCCAGCAGAGTATGTTCCAGAATAGAACGTAGACCACGGGCACCGGTTTTTCTTTCCATGGCTTTCTGGGCAATAGCCTTCAATGCATCTTCGCGTAATTCCAGCTCTGCGCCTTCCAGTTCAATCAGTTTGCTGTATTGTTTGGCCAAAGCATTTTTGGGTTCTGTCAGGATCCGTACTAGGGCTTCCTCATCCAGCTCGCGCAGAGTGGCGATTACAGGCAGACGACCGACAAATTCAGGGATAAGACCATAACGAGTCAGATCTTCTGGTTCGATATCATCCAGGGTTTCACCAAAACTCTTAGCATCTTCCTTGGTTTTAACTTCTGCACCAAAACCGATACCACCTTTATCAGAACGCTGCTGTATCACTTTATCCAGGCCGGCAAAAGCACCGCCGCAGATAAACAGTATATTACCGGTATTCACCTGTAAAAATTCCTGTTGCGGATGTTTACGGCCTCCCTGGGGCGGAACGGAAGCAATCGTGCCTTCAATTAGTTTTAATAATGCCTGCTGTACACCTTCACCGGATACATCGCGGGTGATGGATGGGTTGTCTGATTTACGGGAAATTTTGTCAATTTCATCAATATAGACAATACCGGTCTGAGCATTTTCTACATCATAGTCACATTTTTGCAGCAGTTTCTGAATAATGTTCTCAACATCTTCACCGACATAACCGGCTTCAGTCAGAGTTGTTGCATCGGCAATAGTAAATGGTACATCCAGTAAGCGTGCCAGCGTTTCGGCCAGCAGGGTTTTACCAGAACCGGTAGGCCCGATTAACAGAATATTACTCTTGGACAGTTCCACATCGTCTTTTTTATAGACGTTTTCAAGACGTTTATAGTGGTTATACACTGCAACCGCCAGAATTTTCTTGGCATCAGCCTGGCCAATGACGTATTCATCCAGAATTTTATTAATTTCTCTGGGTGTGGGTAATTTTTTACCCGGAACAGAACCACCCTGCTCCTGGATCTCTTCGCGAATAATGTCATTGCATAATTCAACACATTCGTCACAGATAAATACAGAAGGACCGGCAATTAACTTTCTGACTTCATGCTGGCTTTTGCCACAGAAAGAACAGTAAAGAAGCTTACCATTATCATCTTTGTTTTGAGTATCATCACTCATAAAACGAACCTCATATCAGGGAAACTGCGCCCTTCTTTTCTTATAAATAGCTTATTTGTTTCTAAAGGATCTCACATTATCTAATAAATTAGGAACCCAATATGAAACATTAACAGGCAAAATAATATTTACCTGTTACATAGTTCAACCTGAATAATACTGTTTTAAGCCTGACCTCAAGCCAAGTTTAACGCGGCTGATGTTCCGCTTTGATAAAACACCCCATCAAACCGGAAATAATTTTGAGCCACAAAAGCCGGA
>JBHNNM010000548.1:0-1667 GCA_048563625.1 Gammaproteobacteria bacterium
TCCTCATACAACTGCTCCAGAACCGATATAGCCGCATCCCGGTCATCCGGCTTACCGGTCACCTTAAACTGATTACCACGATTAGCAATCTGCACCGCCAGCCGCCGTTCAATTAAACGCAGATGTTCATCTAACTGCCCGCATAAATTAGCCAGCCGGGTGTTATCGACGGGTTCAAGGATTAGTTGCATTGAGGTTGGTTGGGTCAAATAGAAGCCTTTTTATAAGTGTTAAGTGTTAAGTGTTAAACAAGAGTTTAAAAGCTTCAGAAGCTGAGTCAAGGACAGTGTAAATTAAACTGTGTATCCGCTCTTCTGCTCTGGCTCTTTCTTAACCCTTAACGCTTAGCACTTAACACTATCTCTCCTCTTAAGGAATTGTTATACGCCTCCGTTATCTTCACAGGAATAATCTTTCCAATCAAATCCTGTCCCTGTGGGTCAAAATTGACGACCCGGTTGTTTTCGGTTCGGCCGGCCAGTTCTTCGGTGTTCTTTTTGGATACGCCGTGAACCAGGATATCCTGGGTAGTGCCGACCATTTCCCTGGAATATTCCAGGGAAAATTCATTGATGCAGGCCTGCAGCTCGGCCAGGCGCTGTTTTTTTACTTCCATGGGTACATCATCGGGTAAGGATGAGGCTGGTGTGCCGGGTCTGGGACTGTAGATAAAGCTGAAGCTCTGATCAAAACGAATTTCTTTAATTAACTGCATGGTGGCCTGAAAATCCGCATCGGTTTCTCCGGGAAACCCTACAATAAAATCGGAAGACAGGTAGATATCAGGGCGGGCTTCTCTTATACGGCGGATCTTGCTTTTGTATTCCAGGGCCGAATGTCCACGTTTCATCATGCTTAATATTCTGTCAGAACCACTTTGTACCGGCAGGTGTAAGAAGCTGACCAGTTCAGGGACTTCTTTATAGACTTCAACCAGACTGTCAGAAAACTCATTGGGGTGTGATGTGGTATAACGGACGCGTTTAATGCCATCTATCTGGGCGATGTAGTGTATTAATAAAGCCAGATCGGCAATATCACCATCATGCGTTTCGCCCCGATAAGCATTAACATTCTGCCCCAGTAAATTAACCTCAACCACACCCTGCTCAGCCAGTGAGGCAAGTTCTGCAATAATATCATCCAGCGGCCGGGATATTTCCTCACCACGGGTATAGGGGACTACGCAGAAGGTACAGTATTTACTGCAGCCTTCCATAATGGACACAAAGGCACTGGGCCCTTCTGCACGCGGTTCGGGCAGATTATCAAATTTTTCAATTTCCGGGAATGACACATCAATAACTGGCTGATGAATGGTAGATACTTCATCAAGTATTTGCGGTAGACGATGCAGAGTCTGAGGGCCGAATACCATATCCACATACGGTGCTCTCTGACGGATTAAGTCACCTTCCTGGCTGGCGACACAGCCGCCGACCCCAATAACAATATTAGGGTTTAATTCTTTTAACTGGCGGAAACGTCCTAACAGGGAAAACACCTTTTCCTGGGCTTTTTCCCGAATAGAACAGGTATTAAGTAATAAAATATCGGCTTTCTGAGGCTCATCCACCTGCTCAACGCCATGAGATTCCTTAAGTACATCAGCCATTTTTGCTGAATCATACTCATTCATCTGACAGCCAAAGGTTTGAATATATAAC
>JBHNNM010000549.1:0-1657 GCA_048563625.1 Gammaproteobacteria bacterium
GGCTTTCATGGTGTTCTTTTGATTTGTTTTTTGGTCGAAACAAATTTGATCATATTTCACCATGAAAGTCGATCTTGTTTAAACCTCGAATTTTCTAATAAATTCGTGGGGATACATCAGGCTTAAAAGTATTTATAATCCTTATTTCCAGAGACTGAAAATGTGGACTCAGGATAAAAATGATTGGGATTATCTTAATGCCTTAAAACTATTCAGCCTTATTTTTATAAAGGCCATTGCAAAGGAGATGACTCCTGAAGCTGCGGCCAGTGAGCCGGACAGGTTTATTCAGGTTTTAAATGATATCGAAATTATTATTAATCGCCTGCGTACCTATATTTTACTGCCTGATAATACCGGTAAAATGGCTTTCCAGATGATCAATGAATATTGCAGCAGTCATTTTATTCAATTGAGCCTGGCCTGTGCGGCAGAAATTCCTGAAGGCGAAACCAGAGATATTTTATTAAAGCTTATCGATAAGGAATACCAGTACCGGGAAAATGCCAATATGTTTGCTATGGACGGTAAAATCAGTTTCAGCAAAACAGTATACAAACTGAAATTGCTACGCCGTTATTGTGAAAGTGTTCTGTATTTTAATGTCAAACGGCGCGAAGAAGGCGTTGTGATGCAGCAATTTATTTTCAGTATGGCTGCCGGTCTATCCATGCTAATTGCCTTCTGGTCACAGCAGAAATTTGGTAATTTCACCACCAGTTTTCTGGTTGCCATGGTACTGGGCTATATCGTTAAGGATCGCCTGAAAGAACTTAGCCGGGAGGCTACTTATCTAAGACTGAGCTGCTATATGTTTGATTTTGTCTGTTATCTTAAATCAGATTTAATAAAAAACAGAAGCTCAGTGGGAACAGTAAAGGAGGTTGTGCAGTTTGTTAAATTCAGAAAACTGGATAAGGCCATTAAATTACTGTTTAAAAAGAATCAGCTATTAAACAAAGAAGATATTGAATCAGTATTGGTGTATAAACGGCAATATAAGGATCTGTCTTCAGAAATGCCTGTTGGAATTGAGCAATATGCAGATTTTGTTATTTTTAATTTAAGGAAAATGTTGCGCAATACCTCTTATCAGGATTATTCGTATTATTATAAAAAGAATAATAAAGTGCTCTGCCGTAAGGTGCCCAGAAACTATGCTATCGATCTGATAATAAAGGTATCTGATGATGAGCATAAAAATTATCAGCATCATACCATCAGGGTCAACCATAAAGGGATTAGAAAAATTTCAAGGAATAAAATCAACCAGACTGGCAATACAGCAGATGAAACAGATACTTCATTTATAAACGATAAAGGCTAAACCTTATGTCTAATTCTACAGATAAGCACAATAGCGGTTCAGAACTTAAAATTGGAGAACAGTCAAAACCACGCTTTGAATTTCGTACCTTCGGACAGGATTTTTCAATACCGGCAAAACGAATGGCACGCCTTTCTGTACCTGTGCCGGAAAAACTATGGGAAAGACATTCTGACGAGATATATATTATGTCCCGCACAAATAATATCAATAATACTAGGGGCTGTTGATCTTTTGTGGTTAAAAAATAGGCAGCATGGTATTTGTTAAACAAGTATAATGGTTTTGTGAAAAATCAACATACAAGAACACTTACCATGCCAAGAACTA
>JBHNNM010000550.1:0-1158 GCA_048563625.1 Gammaproteobacteria bacterium
AAACTACCGTAGTCGTGACACTGCAGACAGCAGACAGATATGTGTATACTGGTATGAAGATTTTTTTCTTTTTTTTAATCAATAAATCATTTGTTTCAAGTGCATAGACCAAAATATTTTAAACCACCCAGTAAGACTTTTTTCACCAGAAGCAGACGCAATCGGTAGTTTTATTATTCTGCTATCATGCTGCTATTATGCGTTATCCCTGTGCATGCCACAGTGTCGTTAAGACTTCTCTTTTTGAAGGTGAACATGGGGTGTTTAACTGACTAGTGCAACGGTGTTAGTGCAAACTGTATCTCAGAAAAACTGAAAACGGTCCTTTGCGCTTTCTCTATCGGGAGTTGAACCCACGGTAGCTTCACTTTCACTGGATCAGCACCATAGCGCTAACTACTGAGCTACGGCCCTTTCAGTCATGTGAGTTGTCAGGACAAAACGGGGCATGACTGATCAAGACAAGTACAAGTCAGCCAGAAATTGCGCTTGTCTACGGGAGGTAATCCATGAAAAATAATCACGCAAGTGATTGACAGCCTGGTACCTTGAAGACACCTTCTGAGTACTCCAGGCGTGCCTTTTATGCACTTTCCAGACACTTTCTGAGCACCTTTTGAATACCCAAACAGAACGAGTACTACAGAGGTGTTTAGAAAGTGTTGGCGAGGTGCACCTCCAGCCTTGATTTGCATATGTTAATTGTACCATATTGGTACCTTTTCCGTACTCTTCTGGTACCTAAAGTTGCTCTGGGTAAAATCGGTCTCTGCTGTTGTCTTTGTGATAACAGCTAGGTCTCGAGTTGCGGATCCGCTGAACCTGGTCTCGCAGCGCCAAGTTGTAATGGGGTAGAAGGACAGGACACAGGCAGCGGAGTCAGTAAAATGGGAGACCACAGCAGGCGTACGGCAGCAATCAGGTTTTATTTGCTCAGCAGCAGACAATTTTCAGCACACCCAAAATCCTCACACGCACGCATATATAAGAGAACGGCGCGGGCCGCAAGGAACACACGCTATTGCTACAATAAAATCAGCCCTCTTGACCACAAAATGGCTGACAATTGTGTTTCCTTGGCCCACACAAATACAGTTTCCTCTACAACAGCTGAACCAATTAAAACATGAAAAACACCAATAAAAGCTACAGTTACAA
>JBHNNM010000550.1:1168-1657 GCA_048563625.1 Gammaproteobacteria bacterium
ATAAACAAAATGTACACACATGGCTTATTTTATTTATAACAACAGTCGGAAGCGTGGCTTGTGCCTGTCTATAAACAGATTCGTACAACTAAATCACAACTAACACAATGTACAAAATATAAATGTCAATAAAACTTACATCAGAATAAAGTGCACGCTCCCACGATTAAAATGGTACATAACAATTACAATACAACGTTCTGTAAGAGAAGCAAGACACACTCAAAGACTAGTACTAAAACAGTCGGTGCGAACTTTCACCTGGGGCGCGTTATCTTAGTCGCAGCAGCGCTGATAGTAATATTAAGTAGTCTATGAATACAACTTAGTTTCTACAGTACACAATACTTAATAAGTTAATTTCAACCCAAAATAAACACTAAACATAAAGTCAGCTAAGCAAAATACTATACGACAACGCATTGATCGACACAGAATTACTTTAATCAAATCAAAACAACATTTCACTACTATTTACTAGTACTAAAC
>JBHNNM010000551.1:0-1654 GCA_048563625.1 Gammaproteobacteria bacterium
GGCAGCGGCGGTCTTTCAGCAGCAGAACGGGCAGCACAATACGGAAAAAAATGTGCCGTCATTGAAAGTAATGAAGTAGGCGGTACCTGTGTCAATATCGGCTGCGTACCTAAAAAAGTCATGTGGAATGCGGCAAATATTGCCCATGCCATACAGAATGCACCTGACTACGGTTTTGATGCCCATAGTAATGGTCTGAACTGGGACAAACTGGTCATGCAGCGGGAAAATTATATTGGCGGTATTATTGACTGGTATGGCAACTACCTGGCCGATTCCAATATTGACTATATTGAAGGCCAGGCCCGCTTTGTGGATGCTCATACCCTGGAAGTGGATGGTGAACATTATACAGCGGATCACATTGTGGTGGCACCCGGCGGCTATCCTGTTGTCCCCGATATTCCCGGTGCGGAACTGGGCATAACTTCCAATGGTTTTTTTGAACTGGACGAACAGCCAGAACATATTGCTATTGTCGGTTCCGGCTATATTGCCGTAGAACTGGCCGGCCTGATGAGTGCTCTAGGTAGCCAGGTCACCCTGCTGATCCGTGGCGGTCATGTACTGGGTAACTTTGATGATATGCTGCAGGGAGCACTGGCCAAGGTACTACAGGACGATCCTAACCTGGTATTTCTTACTACCAGCGAAGTTGAAAACGTGGTTGAAAATGAGGACGGTAAACTAACCCTGCAGTGTACCAATAACCAGCAGGTTAATAATGTAGATGCCCTGGTCTGGGCCATTGGCCGTGCCCCTAATACCGCCGATTTAAATCTTGAAGCAGCAGGTGTACATACTGATAAGCACGGTTTTATCCCCAGTAATGAATTTGAAGAAACCAATATTAAGGGCATTTATGCTCTGGGTGATGTTAACAGTAAAGCGGCGCTGACTCCAGTAGCGATTGCCGCCGCCCGGCGTTTATCAGACCGGCTGTTTAATAATATGCCCGATCGTAAACTGGATTACTCCAATATTGCTTCCGTAGTCTTCAGCCATCCACCTATTGCCACTATAGGCCTGAGTGAGAGTCAGGCCAGGGAATCTCATGGTGATTCCGTTAAGGTGTACAGCACCAGCTTTACCTCCATGTCCCATGCATTTACCAAACATAAAGTACCTACCGCCATGAAACTGGTTTGCGTGGGCGCAAAACAAAAAATTGTCGGCATTCATGTGATAGGTCCCGGTGCCGATGAAATGATGCAGGGCTTTGCTGTGGCAGTTAAGATGGGAGCCACCAAGGAAGATTTTGATAATACTGTGGCGATACATCCCTGCAGTGCTGAAGAACTGGTCACGATGCGCTAGACTTTAAGTACTTTTGCGCAGGCAGGATCCCCACGCTCCCAGGGGAAATAGTATGAATATCAGACCTTTTAAGCAGCATCAGCCTGAAATTGATGCTTCAGCCTATATTGATGAATCTGCGGTAGTTATCGGCCAGGTCAGTATTGGTGCAGACAGTTCAGTCTGGCCTAATACCACTATTCGTGGTGATGTTAACTGGATTAAAATTGGCAATAATACCAGTATCCAGGACGGCAGTGTGCTGCATGTGACCCATGAAAACCCGGCTCAGCCGGGCAGCGGCTTTCCTTTAACGGTCGGCAGCCAGGTAACGGTGGGGCATAATGTGGTACTGCAC
>JBHNNM010000552.1:0-1654 GCA_048563625.1 Gammaproteobacteria bacterium
TCACATCTCGTTGCAACTGTCTGGCTCCCTCTGTCTGTACCACGCACTGTCTCTCTTTCATGATTGATATTAACTGTTGTGCCGACTGTAGTTTTTGTGGTGTGTTTTGCTCTTTGTGTTTGATCGCATACTGAATGCAAGGTAGATTTGTGTTTTATAGTGCATTGAGTGTAATATGAATTGTTAGTTCAATAGCACACCCTCAGGAGTGGCGCTTGGATGTCATAAGACGTGGCGTGCATTCTATTACCATCGTAAAGTTTTTTGCTTGAATTATTCTCTATCCATCCTTTTGCCCCCCCGGATCTCTCTCTCTCTCTCTCTCTCTCTCTCTCTCTCTCTCTCTCTCTCTCTCTCTCTGTCTCTCTCTGTCTCTCTCTCTGTCTCTCTCTCTGTCTGTCTGTCTGTCTCTCTCTCTCTCTCTCTCTCTCTCTCTCTCTCTCTCTCTCTCTCTCTCTCTCTCTCTCTCTCTCTCTCTCTCTCTCTCTCTCTCTCTCTCTCTCTCTCTCTCTCTCTCTTTATCTGTATCTCTATCATTGTGTCTGCGTCTCTGTCTCCCTGTGTGTCTCGCCCACTCACTCTTTGACCCCGAGATGCCGGTGTACGGCGGGCAGGTCGTTGGAATCCTTAATCCTGCTATTATCCTCAGCTTATTATAAAATGGAACAGACTCGCTTTGTTTCTCTACTTATCTCTCACGTTGTCCACTGCAGTAACCCCAACTACCACTGCACCTCCAACTACCACTGGACCTCCAACTACCACTGTACCTCCAAGTACCACAGGACCTCCAACTACAACTGGACCTGCAACTACCACAGGACCACCAACTACAACGACAGGTATGTGTGCACAGTTAGCCGCAAAGAAACAGATTCCGTTTGAAAATAAAAATGGAATTCACGACTACAGAAACACTCGAAAGAGAACAAAAGGGAGGGAATGATATTGGTTAGTTTCACGTTGTGATCATTATTCCCATGTGCTAAAATGGAACTCTTATCGGAATTAAATGTCATGTATGTGTATGTCTGGAAAACTAGTAAAATAGTCCTCCATAGGCGGAAAGTACACGTTTTCTTCCGATATGATGTGTTAAAATTCCATTGTCATGCTTGACGACATCGATATGTTTGTTTGCCATTGGTGTTGTTTGATGTGCTAACCATTTTTCGTTGTGTGCTTTGTTCTTTTTCGCCATACCCATTTGAGATTCCACTTTCACCAGTCGCCATCAAGCGTTGCAGTGGGTAGATGATTGCATTTTGTGTTTTTCTTTGTCTCCGAGATAGACAAAAGTGTGGCAACGGCGGCTTTTTTTGCTTGCCCTTACTTTCATCATGATCCTCTTGTTAACCAGGCTCGAGACCGGGAAGACCTGCAGCTTTGGTCAAGTAAATAAATCAGCTACAACATCCTTGAAGTGGATGAGAATAAGGTTGTGTATAGTCGCTGCCTTCTATGATGGTTCCAGCTAGGGCGCTGTCAGGTAGATAGGAAGCGGACAGGAACAAGTGATGGAATTCGAAAGATATTCCTGCCTGCACTCCTTAGAGCTAAGCCGTAGGCTAGGGTGGGCCGAGCTGGTCACAGTTTGTATTCTGACGAGAATTTGACTCTGATTTGAATTGATGGAAACTGTGTGTTATGTATC
>JBHNNM010000553.1:0-1647 GCA_048563625.1 Gammaproteobacteria bacterium
TCATTTGCAGCTATTAATAATCTGTTGTGTATTAAGTCTGGGCCTGTAGCTTTTTTGGTATTAAGATTGTTTATTATTTCTTTAACCTCAAATTCAGTCAGCTTAATATCATTTATTTCACAGTCGAGAAATGTAACTTGTGGTAGCGGGTCGTCCTCGTTTTCTAAGGTAGCTTGTTCGATGAAAAATTCATTAAGTGTATCTGCCTTTTCTTTATTTGCATAAATAATTGTTCCATTTTTAGACATTGGGGGGATTTCCTCAGGGCCGATACCTTTTTTCCTGAGAATGGATTTGACTAGTTTCCACCAATCCTTGCTGCCGAAACGTTCCTGGTTGGATATTTTTTCGGTGAGTTCATCAAAGTAATCAAGTTTACGCTTCCTAACTTTGGAAATAACATTATTTCTAAAAGTGCGAAAGTTGTCCCAATCAGCTTTCAGATTACTCCGCTTAGCTTTCTTATGCATTTTGCCACGTTGCTTTATTAATAATCGAATTTCGTTTGTCATCCAAGGGGCATCATCTGTACGCACACGGACTGTTTTAACTGGCATGCACTCTTGTGCAGAATCCATAAATACTTGTGTAAACATACGTGCACTTTCGTCGATGCTTCTTGTTTCAAGAATGTCTTCCCAATTCTGGCCTTGAAGAAGACTACAGAATTTATTTTTGTCTAGTTTCTCATAATTATAAATAGTTCTCTTAAACCTATGGCTATGATGCTTGGGTTGTTGAAGAACAGCACAAGGGACACTGTGGTCACTACAAAATGACGGCAAGATATCGGTATACTTTACAATTCGGGGACTTTGTGTGATGATCAAGTCAAGACACGAGCTAGTGGTTTCTGTTATTCTTGTGGGGGAGTTAATTAACTGATGCAGCTGGTACATATTTAAAATGTTGAGTAAATGCTTTGATGGGTTATCAAAAAAATCCGTGTTAAAATCGCCAAGTATTATATATTTGGTCATAGTATTGTTTACTTTTTGGATGCTCTCGCTAATAAGGTCCCAGTATTCAGTTTTAGCATTGGGAGGGCGGTAGAATGAACCTACGAGGAGATTTTCCTGGTTAAGTTTGGTTTCGACCCAGACGGCTTCAAGATTATTCACGTGCAAGTCCGGTCGTGGTTTACAGTAAAGGTTATTTCTAACATAAATTGCTACGCCACCGTGTGGGTCGTCAGCTCTGTCCTGTCTGACAGGTGAATGGAAATTTGTTAAGCGAAGGTCGTTATTATCGTCCTTTTTAGACAGCCAGGTTTCGGACAGTGTTATGATGTCAAAATTCTCGCTTTCTGCCTCAAGAAGGTCCAGTTTCTTTCCTAGGCTTCGAGCGTTAACGTGCACGACACATAGACCCTTTTCTAATGGAGGACCTGGATTTCTTTCTACATCTCCTGATATAAAAAGCAATATTTTTTTGTACAGATTAAAAAACATACTATTTTGTTTAGCTGGGTGATCACCCAAAGAGCCGCTCTTATTACATGAGGTTGGCTTCGTTTTACACGCTAGTCGCAAGAGTAGATCTTGTGTACTAAAAGTGTACTGAAGACAGAAATACACAAATGTGGCAAATATTAAACGGTCTGAGCAATTTGAACTAATGAGTATGAAGAATGGTATGATTGTTGAC
>JBHNNM010000554.1:0-1645 GCA_048563625.1 Gammaproteobacteria bacterium
CGGTGGCGGTAAATCTACCCTGATACAAATCCTTTTAGGCTTATACCCTTATGATTCAGGTGATATTTACTTTGACAATATTTCCATTAAGGACATCGGCTTTGAAAAAGTAAGAGAAAATACCGCTACCGTATTACAAAACCCGGTACTTTTTAATGATACCGTAAGAGCCAATCTGGCTTTAGGTAAGGACATAGCAGAAGAAAAGCTCTGGCAGGCACTGGAAATTGCCCAACTGGGCGGTACTATCCGCAAACTCCCGGAACAGCTTAATGCCCTGGTGGGCCGTCAGGGCATTAAGCTGTCCGGCGGCCAGAGACAACGTCTGGCCATTGCCCGTATGATCCTCACCGATCCCAAACTGATCATCCTGGACGAAGCGACCTCTGCCTTGGATACTGAAACTGAAAACAAACTACATCAGTCCCTAGAGGCTTATTTAAAAGACAAAACCACGCTGATTATTGCCCATCGCCTCAGCGCCGTTAAACAGGCTGACAGAATTGTGGTTATCGACCAGGGAGAAATCATCGCCAACGGCACTCATCAGGATCTGGTTAATAGCAATGAGCTTTATTTCAGGCTTTATGGAATGCAGTAAATTATAATTAATTGACTTTTTAGGTTTTTCGTAGATTTCTGTGAATTTCCTGGTATTTTAGCCGCCTTCATATCGATGTCCGGCATTTATTGCATGTACTGTTTTATGGTTTAAATGTTTTTAGCTGTAACTCTTTTATTACCCTGAAGTGTTTTATATTGCTAGAAACCAATATAATATTATTTTCTATTGCCGTTGCAGCAATGATTGCATCACCAGCCCTCATATTTGAAGATAGTGCATATTCCTCAACATATATTAGTGCTCTATGACCTACATTTTCAGTAAGTGGTAATATAGAAAACTCAAATTCATTAATAAAATCCTTTACATATTTATGATGTGTCTTATTTTTTGCACCCTGAAGCAACTCCATGTAACTTTGAATAGATAAATATTTATCATTATCTTTTTCAATTAACCTGGCCGCTTTTGCATTTCCTCGCTGAACCCAGATTAAAATATCTGTATCATAAATCATGTCGGGGTTTTCTTAAATTTGCGAGTTCTTCTAATACTGTCTCTTCGGAATCTTTATTCATACCAAAGAATGGATGATCTTTTATTTTTAATTCTGTCTTTTTCCTGCTGGGTTTAATCAGACCTTTTATTTTTCCATGATACAAAACCGTAACGGTTTCATTTCGATCAAGTGCCTTGAGAATATCATTTGTTTTATACCTTAAGTCAACAATTGATGCTTTCATAATCTTTCTCTAATTTGTGAATATGTCTACATATTATAGACATATTCAACATTATCTCAAGCAGTCTCATAGTTCCCACCCATTTATTTATGCCTTAATCAATATATTTCCAGTGCATTCAGGATAACAAGCACTCCCAGACAGATAAATATTTTATGAATGCCAATTTAAGGATTCAACTTCCTGATTTGATTTAATATTTCATCATTATCCCGGTTCTTCTCCGCTCTGATGAGTGAAGAAAGATGCTAATACTCACAAAACCTGTTGAAATATAAAGCTTCTGACAGTTTTATAAGCAATAGGTAATATGAGTATCAACATCTCACCCACTATT
>JBHNNM010000555.1:0-1642 GCA_048563625.1 Gammaproteobacteria bacterium
CACCCATAGAAACATTAACTGATGGGAAATCAGTCTGGGCTGAAAAAAATTTAGCTCAGGTTTAATCTGACAGACACCTTCAAAACGGGAGGACTGTCAGATCAGGTCGGAACTACTACAACTTAGTTCACACCCAGCTCCCAGCTCTGTTGCAACTCATTATACAATGTCATTAACAATACCAACGACCTCAGCAAGTTATACAATAACAGCAATGCCCATAGGATCACAAAGTAAGGACAGTTGCAGTACAATGACTTTAACTGAAACGGGAGAAAATACGCCGGCTAACTGCTGGTAAAATTCCAAACTAAAAAGTCTCATACTTTAGATGTTGTAATAATTTATGAGACTTAAATTATTGACAATTTTCTGCCTTTTAAATTAATTTTGGTTTGTTTAACAGTTCTTAGCTTGATAGTTGCAGTTCCTTAGGCAAGGAAAAAACCACATCTTCTTTCTTTCCCTGTTCAATATTATGGGCATCCACACCTTTTTCCTGTAGCCACGTGACTACATCTTCCACCAGGTATTCCGGAGCTGATGCGCCTGCTGTCACTCCGATAGTTTGACAGTTTTCCAGCCATTGAGGCTGGATTTCTGTTGCATTATCAATCAGATAAGCTTTAGCTCCCTGACGTTCGGCGACTTCCCGCAGACGATTGGAATTGGAACTATTGGGTGAACCGACCACCAGCACCAGATCACTGGTTTTTGACAGCGTTTTAACCGCATCCTGACGGCTCTGGGTGGCGTAGCAGATATCATTTTTTCTGGGGCCGGTAATTTTGGGGAAGCGGACTTTTAAGGACTCAATAACATCCGCGGTATCATCCATGGATAAGGTGGTCTGACTGACATAGGCCAGTTTGTCCGGACTGTTTATCTGAAGTTTTTCAACATCCTGCGGTGTTTCAACCAGATAGATAGCCCCACCGTTGTTATTATCATACTGTCCCATGGTACCTTCCACTTCCGGATGTCCGGCATGGCCAATTAAAATGCATTCCCGGCCTTCCTTACTGTAACGGCTGACTTCAAGATGTACTTTAGTCACCAGTGGACAGGAAGCATCGAAGACTTTAACATCCCGGTTATCTGCTTCTTCCTTAACCGCTCTGGATACCCCATGGGCACTGAAAATAACAATACTGCTGTCAGGCACATCAGACAGTTCTTCGACAAACACAGCGCCCCGGTTTTTAAGCGATTCCACTACTGCACGGTTATGTACCACTTCATGACGGACATAAATCGGTGCACCAAACAGAGTAAGTGCCCGTTCTACAATTTCTATGGCACGGTCTACACCGGCACAGAAGCCTCGGGGGTTGGCTAGTTTTAGTTGCATATTTCATCCTCTGGATTTAAAGCGTTGAATGTTGAATGTTGAATGTTGAATGTTGAATGTTGAATGTTGAATGTTGAATGTTGAGAAAAAGTTTATATTCTTTTAATTTTCAGTCAATACTTATGCTTCCGATCTGCTTTAAGCTTTATCAGAATTTATCTTTTTCCAGCATTGATGTGGCTATACTATTCCGGACACACAACTTAAAATACTTTTAAAAAGAGAGTGTGTTCAAAATGACAGATAAAACAAGACAAGCAAAGAGCTATACCCCGGAATTCAGAGAATCGG
>JBHNNM010000556.1:0-1639 GCA_048563625.1 Gammaproteobacteria bacterium
CCACTCGCTATGATAAGCTGGAAAGAAACTATGCCAGTACATTAGCGTTAGGCTGTTGTATGGTGTGGCTTCCTATGTGGAATGGTTAAATTTTGTACACAAAAGATCAACAGCCCCTAGTGGTTTATGGTATTTTTTTAACTTCCTGTATACATATTATTTAACCGCTGAGCTGTCTTCATGAATTGTATAGGTAACTCTTTAAAGGTGTATTATAACTCAGTAAAACTGTATTCTGCACTGGGTCATAAAACCTCCGATGGAGTTTGAAAAATTACTTAATATTCTGTACGAATTTTATTGATCTTAGAGCATTAATTTTTATTTTTTTAAAGAAGCCGCAAAATCCAGCAACTGCTGAGTCGATTCATAGGCCTTTAGCCTGACTGACTCATCCACAAAGACTTCATTTTTACCGCTTTCCAGTACATCCAGAATTCCCTGCAGACTGTTCATGGCCATCCAGGAGCAATGGGCGCACATGGTGCAGCTGGCACCGACACCGCCAGTGGGTGCTTCAATCAGGGTTTTGTCTGGAGCCGCTTCCTGCATTTTATAAAAAATCCGGTTATCCGTGGCTACAATAAATGTCTGGGCATCCATATTCTGTACAGCATTAATTAACTGGGTTGTGGAACCTACTACGTCAGCCATTTTGACGACGGTATAGGCTGATTCCGGATGCACCAGAATTTTGGCATCGGGATGTTTTTGTTTCAGAGTTTCCAGGGCATCGGCCTTAAATTCATCATGCACAATACAGGAGGCCTGCCAGAGTAGCATATCGGCACCAGTCACTGATTGAATATATTGCCCCAGATGGCGATCTGGTGCCCAGAGAATTTTTTTACCCTGGGCTTTTAAGTGTTCTACTACTTTAGTGGCAATACCTGATGTGACCACCCAGTCTGCACGGGCTTTAACGGCCGCACTGGTATTGGAATAGACTACCACGGTATGATCAGGGTGTTGATCACAAAAAGGAATAAAATCTTCTGCTGGACAGCCCAGATCTAGTGAACAATTGGCTTCAAGGTCGGGTATTAAAATGGTTTTTTCCGGAGACAGTATTTTTGCCGTTTCACCCATAAAACGGACACCGGCTACAATGATTTTTTCAGCCGAACTGGCTTTACCGAAGCGAGCCATTTCTAGGGAATCGGATACACAGCCACCGGTTTCATCAGCCAGTTGCTGTAATACAGGATCGGTATAATAATGAGCCACCAGGACAGCATTCTGCTCAGCCAGTTTATCTTTAATCTGCTGGATTAACTGCCCCTCTTCCTGTTTATTCAGGTGGGGTTTAAGCTGTTCAATGTCATAGGTGGCGGGAACAGAAGCTTCCCAGTTTGCTGTACTTTTCATAAATCGCTTTATGTCTGAATAAACGTTTAATTATCCACCGATTTTACTTTACAGTCCAGAATTTTATAAACTATATAGTTCAACCTGAATAATACTGTTTTAAGCCTGACCTCAAGCCAGGTTTAACGCGGCTGATGTTCCGCTTTGATAAAACCCCCCATCAAACCGGAAATAATTTTGAGCCACAAAAGCCGGAGCTTATTGAGGATCTTTCTTAAGTTATGACCAGCGGCTACCATAACCACATTAATGGCATCACCGACTGCACCTT
>JBHNNM010000557.1:0-1637 GCA_048563625.1 Gammaproteobacteria bacterium
GTATTAAATTGTATCCTGCTTTTTTTATATCCGTTAAAATACCAGCACATCTATACTAAAGAGCTATAAAGATTTTATACCTATGAATGATGATCAACTGCTGCGCTATTCTCGACAGATTATGCTGCCCTATGTCGATGTTAAAGGGCAGGAAAAATTACTGGGGGCACGGGTATTAATTATTGGTATGGGTGGGCTGGGTTCACCGGTGGCCATGTATCTTGCGGCAGCCGGTGTCGGTCATCTGGTACTCTGTGATTTGGATGAGGTTGATTTATCCAATCTGCAGCGTCAGATTATCCATAGTGATCCACAGCGTATTGGTATGAATAAAGCACTATCCGCATACCAGACATTACATCAGCTTAATCCCGATATTCAGATCACAACTATCACTCAGCGTCTGGAAAAAGACACTTTAGCTGAACAGGTTAAACTGGCCGATGTGGTGGTTGATGCCACGGATAATTTTGATTCCCGTTTTTTAATTAATGAGGTTTGTGTGCACCAGCAAACCCCACTGGTTTCCGGAGCCGCTATTCGTATGGAAGGTCAGATCATTGTATTTGCTAACCAAGGACAGGGCCCCTGTTATCGTTGCCTGTATAAAGGCGATGCTGATGATACCGCTACCACCTGTTCAGAAAACGGTATTCTTGCTCCAGTAGTGGGGATTATCGGCAGTATGCAGGCCACTGAAGTGCTTAAAATTATTACTGGTATCGGCACGCCATTATATGCAAGCTTATTATTACTGGATGCCTGGAGTATGGACTGGCGCAAAATGAAACTGCCGGCTGACCCTCAATGTCCGGTCTGTTCCGGCTTATAAGCCGTTTATAAATAGTAGAGCATAAGCCAAATGAAAATTGTACTGGCCCCCATGGACGGCTTAACTGATACTTATGCCCGTGAAATTCTGAGCGCCATCGGCGGCTTTGATTTATGCGTAACAGAATTTTGACGGGTGACTGACACCCTGTTCCCACAACGGGCTTTTATACGACGATTTCCGGAACTTAAACCTCAGGGCAATCAAAAAAAAAGTCATACCCGTTCCGGCATTCCGGTTTTTTTGCAGTTATTAGGCAGTGATCCCCAGGCCATGGCTGAAAATGCTGCTAAAGCCGCGGCACTGGGTAGTATTGGCATTGATCTGAATTTTGGCTGTCCGGCCAAAACCGTTAATAAACGCGATGGCGGGGCCAGTTTATTAAGATATCCTGAACGGATTTATAATATTGTTTCTGCCGTACGCAGGGCCGTTCCTGATAGTATTCCGGTGACGGCTAAAATGCGTCTGGGCTATGAAGACCAATCTTTAACCATGGATAATGCCCGGGCCATAGAGGATGGCGGTGCTGCATGGGTCACCATTCATGCTCGCACCAAAACCGATGGTTACCGGCCACCGGCCTACTGGGAAGCTCTTGCTCCGGTCAGTGAAACACTTAATATTCCCGTTATAGCCAATGGTGAAATCTGGTCGATAGATGACTATCACTTATGCCGGCAAAGAAGTTTGTGCGATTCGGTTATGCTTGGACGGGGTGCTATGGTTATGCCTGATCTGGCCTTACAGATCAAACAGGATATTAAAAATATTCCAGAAGAACAGCGTCAGGCTCCCCTGAACT
>JBHNNM010000558.1:0-1628 GCA_048563625.1 Gammaproteobacteria bacterium
TCGTAGGCTCGAGAAACGTCGAAAAAACAAGACAAGAGGACCTTCCTCTTCCCTAACGCCCTCCCGACGTGTTCTCCCAGCTTTACCAGATGATCCGTGACACCCCGCCCCCGTCGGAAGCCGGCCTGACAAGCAGGAAAGACTTTCTTCGACTCGCAGAAGTATTCGAGACGGTGTTTGACCACCCTCTCGAACACCTTTCCCAGATGGGAAGTGAGGGAGATGGGCCGGTAGCTGCCGAGCTCCTTCCTGGGTTTGCCGTGCTTGTGGATGGGAACGACTACGGCGTGTTTCCACCCCGAGGGGACCGCGCCTCCCTCCCAGCACCTCTGGAAGAAGCCCAGCACAGTCTTCAGAAAAGACTCGGGCACCTCCCTCAACATATGGTACGACACCGTGTCCACGCCGGTGGACACCTTGACCTTCTTGATAGCCGACAGGGCTCGTTTGAGTTCGGCGAGAGTCAGAGGGGAGTTAACCGTCAGACTGTCGTCGGGCTCCGGGTCAGAGTAGTCGGCCTCCATATCACGACGGCGTCGGCGCATGTCCGCAGGGAGACTGTCGCAGTCACTCGCCTCGGCGAAGGCTTCGGCGAACGCGTCCGCCTTGGCCTGGTCCGTGCTGTAGACGCTGTCACCCTGCCGTAAGTCGTACTCGGGGGCAACGACTTGCCCTTTCATCTTTTTGATCTTCCTCCACACTGCACCCAGGTCCTGTTTGTCGGTCAACACGGAATCTGCAAAAGACATCCAGTGGTCCTTCTTGGCCTGAGCAAGAGTTCTGTTGCAGTTTCGGTTGGCCGCTTTCATTTCCTCGTGCGTCTCCGCGTTCTGGATTCTGCAATAAAAACGGTACCTCATTCTTTTCTCTTTGACTGCCTCCTCGCAGTCCTTATTCCACCAGGGGTTGCTGTTCGGGCGTGGAGTGCCACTGCTGGAGGTGGGGATAGCTACCCTTGCCGCTGCCAAAATGGAGGAGATTATCTGACTGTTGACCTCCTCGATGTCGGCCTGGCCTATGTCGATATCCTTGGATCCCAGCAGACTCCGAAACAGGTCCCAGTTCGCCTTGTCGTAATTATACTTGGATACCGGAGCCGGACACCCTACCTCAGCTGTACCGCACATACTGATGACGATGGGCAGGTGGTCGGAGGAGAGTGAGTCCTCTCCCACCTCCCAGCCCACCCCGTCAGCAATATCCGCAGAAGCGAAGGTCAGGTCAATGGCCGTCTGGCCCTGATCCGACCGATCCGGTATCCTCGTGAACGACCCGTCGTTCAGCACGATGAAATTACTCTCGTTGATCTGGCCGGTTAGCGTCGGGCTGGAGTACTGGAAGCCCTTCTCCCAACTGCTGTCCCGGACATTGAAATCACCCGTGACCAAGCACCTGCTACCACCGCCCACCTCGCTCAGCCACTGGAAAGTGGTGCACTTAGCGGGGGTGTAACAGTTGACCACAGTGAAGTCAGCCCGGCCTTTCACTCGGACCCGAACGGCACAAGAGTATCCGTTGGGAGGGCCCGAGGTCTCGGCTACTTCACTGGCTTGGACATTGAGTTTAATGTAAATGCAGACCATCACTCTGCCGTCCGGGGCGACCGGGCCGCAGACCGGCGGGTAATA
>JBHNNM010000559.1:0-1621 GCA_048563625.1 Gammaproteobacteria bacterium
GTAGGGCTCCCTAGCGATAGAGTGTTTCTTTTTTATCTTTTATTTTCTGTGGCCATTTTTTTCCGTCGAAATTTATGCCAGGACAAGGCCCAAGTCGACGTAACCATCAAGATCAAGATCACTCAGTTCTTCTTCGATGTTGTCTGTTCTGTACTGTTTAGGGTGTTGTAGGGCTCCTTTCTCTCCTCTGAGTGCGACTTTTTACGCTTTTTCCCAAGCTGTTTGTCCTTTGTAACGGTGTTGATTTTGTTGTTGATTTCTTTTCTGTGGCTATTTTTCACTCAGTTCTTGTTCAGTGTTGTTTGTTCTGTTCTGTTTAGTTTATTCCATACAGCTCGGTTCTCCTCAAAACACTTCTTTTTAGCGCTTTTTCTTAGGTCTTTGTCTACCCAGCTATTCTTCTTAGTGGCTTTGCTCTTTTTAGTACTTAGTGTGACTGCCTTCTGTTATGCGGACTTCTTTTAGGGACTTTGCTCAGGTCGTCTTCCAGCTAAATGATTGTGTTCTTTTTAGCACTTTTGTAGGGCTCCATCCTGTTAGAGTGTTTCATTTCTTCCCATTTCTGTATGCCCCCACGGAGCCGGCTTCTCGTACCGGGGGTGTTTAAGATGCTCCACCCTTTTCACTCATTTCTAGTGTCTAGTTTCTGTCTACCGGCCCTTTCACGTATATTTCATTCCAAAAATTCTCCCCACGGTTGCCTCTGTTTTGAGCTCCCTTCTTGCAGCTGATCTCAGTCTACCCAGCCATTCTCCTGTATTTGTCTGCATCACAGATCTTCTTTATATAGTACTTCTCTCACTCTCTCCTGGTTCTTTCTGGTTCTGTTCTTTCTAGCACTCCGTATATAGGGCTGCTTTGTCTTCTGAGACTGCATGCTATTAATTCCTGTGTAGGTGACACGTGACAGCGACACTGATGGGATGATTTCACCCATAATGGTAAACAGGTTGTAAACAGGCTCAAGATCCCCCAGGGTCTCTCCACGCTAATGTTTCGTCGGTGGAGTGAAGTTCCCTCAAGGGGAGGGGTCCGCGGTGATTCACCGTATAACAAACAGACCTGCTTTACAAAGACATGACACAGGGTCTTCCTTTTTTTAAGGGAAGTTGTTTAGGTCTTCTTCCATCCAGTTCTTAGTGGTTCTGTTCTTTTAAGTAGTCCATGGAACTGTGTTCTCCTCAAACCATTTCTTTTTAGGGCTTTTGCTTAGGTCTTTGTCTACCCAGCTATTCTTCTTAGCGGTTTTGCTCTGTTTAGTACTTAGTATGACTGCTTTCTGTTATGAGCACTTCTTTTAGGGACTTTGCTGAGGTCTTCTTTCACCAGGCTGTCTGTCCTTAATTAGTGACTCTGTTCTTATAAAATGGAGAAAAAAAAATCAGCTCGGGATGTGTAAGAGAAACTCATCGCATAAAAAGAAGCCGGCACGGGATGTATAAGAGAAACTCTCCAGATAAAAACAAAGTTAGCACGGGATGTGTAAGAGAAACTCCCCAGATAAAAATGAAGCCAGCATGGCATGCGTAAGCGAAAACCCGCTGATAAAATGAAAGCCAGCACGGTATGTGTAAGAGAAGCTCCCCAGATAAAATTGAAGCTAATATGGGTTGTGTAAGAG
>JBHNNM010000560.1:0-1619 GCA_048563625.1 Gammaproteobacteria bacterium
CTCGCTATGATAAGCTGGAAAGAAACTATGCCAGTACATTAGCGTTAGGCTGTTGTATGGTGTGGCTTCCTATGTGGAATGGTTAAATTTTGTACACAAAAGATCAACAGCCCCTAATAACCAGCAATTTTTTCTGGAAATAAGCCTTCTGGTTATTGATGAGCAGTATGCAGAAAAACAGACCATTAAACTGCTGTGGTCCGGCCTAACCCAGTATGCCCAGGAAAACGGTGTGGATGCCATCATTGGAATTGTTTCTATACCCATGGCCGAGCATTTTAATAAAGTACTGCGCATGATAAGCAACCTTAAAAACCAACACATCAGCGAAAAAAGCCAGCGGGTTATGCCCTATCAATTACTGCCTAATTCATTCAGCAGTCGTTTCAGCAGTAAAACCCTGTCAATAAGCTACCTTGATTACCTGTTTTCCAAAGGCATTAAACTGTGCAGAGATGCCTACTGGAACCGGGAAAATAACAGCGCCGATCTGTTTGTTTATTATAAGATGGATAATATTCCAAAAATTCCGGAGTGTATTCAGTTAAATGAAGTTGAACTGGGACGGTTGTGTGAATAAGCCGGATAAGGTTTCGGCTTATTCCAGAGAGCATTACTTGTTGGTAAGACGATTATCCCGCAGTACATGCCAGATACTTTTTATATCCACTGTTTTATCCCGCCGGTTCAGCAGAGTAATAGCAATTTGCTCAGTAGCCGCATAAACACAGGCAACCGCTGCCAGAGTCATGGTCCAGCTCAGCATACCGGTAAAGAGTAAAATATAGGCCACAATGGTAATACTGACAGAAATTTTTACTGCAATAGTATGATAACTGGTCATTTTTCTGAATTTAATAAAACCAATGACCACCGGAATAATAAAACTGGCAATGATCAGGCTGATAGGAATAAGCTGCTGAAGCACAATATCCGGCCAGAGCAGCCAGGCTGAAATCGCCAGGGTAATATACACTACAAAATCCCCCCAGCTATCTAGCTGAGCACCCAGCTCAGACACCACATTCATGCGCCGGGCCAGGTAACCGTCCAGAAAATCTGTCAGTTCAGTAAAGATCATAGCACCAATAAATAGATCCGGATGCTGTTTAATAGCCAGATACAACAGCACCAGAGCCATAAAAATACGCACAGAGCTGATAATATTGGGCAAATGCCGGTAGCTGATATTTAACATATATCGGAACAACGATTGGAACTACAAATCACAATGACTGTTAGCTGTAAAAGTGTGTTTATTATCACAATTTATAATACTAGCATTTAATTTTATATGTGCCAAAGAAGAAGCCAGTCTAATACCGAAATAATTACCATGAAAACAGACGCTGTAGTTCAGGCAGACTGTTAACATCCCAGTCAGGCTCGCATGGACAGGGGAAGTGCTGCTCCCGGCGCAAAGCGCCCCGTTCTCACCAGAGCCGTTTTAATGCCCAGTTTTTGAGCACCAATAATATCTGATGTGGCTATACTATTTCGGACACACAACTTAAAATACTTTTAAAAAGAGAGTGTGTTCAAAATGACAGATAAAACAAGACAAGCAAAGAGCTATACCCCGGAATTCAGAGAATCGGCAGTACAGTTGGCCATCGAGT
>JBHNNM010000561.1:0-1603 GCA_048563625.1 Gammaproteobacteria bacterium
AACGTCGGATTGAATTTAGAAGAGCTGGCAAGCCAGGAAAAGATTTACTAAAGGGATGCTGTTATTTGTTGCTGAAAAATGAAGACAAGCTAACAGAGAAACAATCTGACCGATTGAACAAGCTGTTATCAGAAAATCAAAACTTAAATATTTTATATCTGATGAAAGAGCAGTTACAGGCACTTTGGAATAACAACAATGTGTCTAAAATGAAAGCTGAATTAGAGCCGTGGTGTCTCATGGCTGATCAAACTAATATGACCTACTTGAAAACATTTGCTCGTTCAATGAGAAAGAACAAAGATGGTATTTGCAACTATGCTAAACATCAACTGACATCAGCCAGAATAGAAGCTGGCAATGTTAGTATTGGCTTAATAAGAAAAAGAGCCAGAGGGATTCGGGATACCGAATATTTTAAACTAAAAATCAGGCAAACCTCCATTCCTGATGAGCAGAGCATGTTCTATTTTGGACAAAATCTCACTCATTAAAGCGGAGAACAACCCAGAAGGATGAAGTGGGTGTACTGGCACAGGCCCTGAATAATATGTCTGATAACCTGGTGCAGATGGTTTCACAACTGGCAGACAATTCCTCTACTTTAAATAATTACTCCCGGCAAATGAAGCATAGCTCGGATGAAGTGTCGCAGAGCATGGAAAAGCAGTCTCATAAAACCAATGAAACATTACAGGTTGCCCAGGGGGTTGTCAGTGATGCTGAACGGGTTGCCAATATGAGTACTGATGCGGCACAAAGTGCCGCTCGGGCCGGACAAACGGCCTCTGAAGGTGGAGAGGTGGTTACAAAGGCTATTACCAGTATTCGTGAAATTGCCGATATTGTTAACCAGTCAGCTGAGTCCGTAAGTGAATTAAATACTTTAGGTGAAAATATCAGCGGTATTATCAGTGTCATTGAAGGTATTGCTGAGCAGACCAACCTACTGGCTCTTAATGCAGCCATTGAAGCAGCACGGGCCGGAGAGCAGGGACGAGGCTTTGCTGTGGTTGCGGATGAAGTCCGACAACAGGCACAGCGTACTGCCGAAGCGACTCATGAGGTAGCAGAATCCATTAAATCCATACAGGAAAATACTCAGCAGGTATCCCGGCAGATGCAGACTGGGACGGAACGTGCCGCCCATAGTGTGGAGATGGCCGGACAGGCCAGTAATGCCCTGAATGATATCGTCAACCAGTCTAAAAGCGTAGCAGAGAGGATTGATTCCATTGCTCAGGCTTCAAGCGGTCAGGTGTCTGAGATTGGTAAAATCAGTGACAATATCCAGGTTATTGATGAACTGGCCTCCCAGTCTATGAAAGCTATAGAACAGGCAGCTAAAGTAGCTGATGAACTGGAGGGCAGTGCGCAATCACTGGATGAACAGATCTCTTTATTTAAACTGGCCTGATATTGGCTTGAATCAGGATGTCTGTTTTAGGGTAATCTTTGTTTTAACTGTATTTATTGTGTCCATGCTGCAGGAGAATATTATGCGCAGAATGCTGGTCAGGCTGTTATCCGTTGCTATATTGTGTTATTCCGCACTTGCCGGTGCAGGTGATAAGGTCACTACCGGGCCGTTAAGTACTTATAC
>JBHNNM010000562.1:0-1603 GCA_048563625.1 Gammaproteobacteria bacterium
TGAGACGGTTTTTAAAGACACTAAAGATCGTCAGGAATTCCTGACTGTATTGCAGGACGTGATTAAACGTATGCACTGGGAAGTTTTTGCTTATAATCTTATGCCTGACTCATACAAATTGTTTATAAAAACCCCTAAGCCAAATCTCTCCAGAGGCATGAGACAGTTAAACGGTGTCTATACTCAGCGCTATAATGCCAAACATGAAACCACCGGGAATATTTTTCATGGCCGCTTTAAGGCCATACTGGTTGAAGCTAAACATTCATTTGAGGATGTCCTTAAATATGTGCTGCTGATGCCTTTGCTCAAACGTAAGGCACGCAAGCTGGCCAAATGGAAATGGAGCAGTTACCAGGCAACCATTGGTATAACCGAGGCACCGGAATGGCTTAAGGTGGATGAAGTCCTGTCCCATTTCGGTCCAGCCCAAACGTGCTCGTACTGCCCTGCAAAAATCACTTGAAAATACCGATAAGGATTTTGACCTGATGGCACAGGTAAAGGCGCAGATCCTGCTGGGCAGTGATGCCTTTGTTAATAAATGGAAAAAGCAGCTGGCTACCGGCAAAATTATGGACAGGGCCAGACAGAGAAAGTCTAAAAAAGTAAAACCATTAACGGATTTTGGCAAACGCTTCAAAAATATCAAGGTGGCTATGGTCAAAGCCTATGAGACTGGCAACTATACCCTGGATCAAATTGGTTCACATTTCGGTGTACACTACAGCACGGTTAGCCGGACGGTAAAAAAAGCCGGTTTGTAATTAACACAAGTAATTCAGTAAAAAGCAATTCAGTAAATTTTTAATGAATTCTTTTGAAGATATATACCTTGGCATTTCTGTCTTTTACAATAAATTTGTTGGGTTCACGGTAAAACTGAAACTGCAGGGTGGTTTTATGGGCTGGAATATAGGCATAGAGTATATTATTCTTAACTAGTAATCGCCCGGCAATATTACGTGTGTTGCCGTCAGACCAGATAAACCGGTTATTATTGTAAATGGCTATCACATTACCTGTCTGAGACTGCCAGATCCCATTCATATTATTGCTATTCTGCTGCTGATAATTGCCTGTCTGCGGGGTGCCGGATGCCGTATTTTTACTGTTCAGATCCCAGAAATTACCCTTGCTGTTGTATGTGTTATTGTAATTACTACTGCTGGTATTCTGCCCGGTGGGAAAATTATCACTGAAGCTGTTAGTAAAATTATTGACCGGCAGGTTTGAAGTCATCGGGAAATTATTCATACCATAAAGGCTGTTACCCATCCCCGGCATAAAACCGGGTGAATAAGGCATACCGTACAGGCTTGAGTAATAATTATTACCGCCGCCACCCATAATATCATTCATTGCCCTGATCATGGCCGCCATCATTTCTACAAACGGCAGATCGCGCCAGTCATTATTTTTATAATAACTGCCTGCAAGCGACTGGCTGATTAGAACAAAACACAGTAATAAACTGCTGATGAGGTGTTTCAAAATTATCCTTCAGATCACCGGTGGTTTAGTTTTTATCTTTTTATTCAGGTTTTTGTTGCCGGTTCACATATACCGGCCCAGAGCCGGATAATAAACAACTAATACAACC
>JBHNNM010000563.1:0-1603 GCA_048563625.1 Gammaproteobacteria bacterium
TAATTATTTTCACAGGGTTTAAATTCCCCTCACCCTGGCCCTCTCCCGGAGAAGAGCCAACATGATTCCATCAAAATGATCATTCAGGATCAGGGACCGGGTGTGCCTGATGGAGAAAAAGAACTGATTTTTGATAAGTTTAATCAGTCCAGCCGTACCCGTACCGGAGCTGGCGGTACCGGCTATCTGTGCTCAGATAATAGAAGTTCATAAAGGTCGGATCTGGGTTGAAAATGCGAAGCCTCAGGGGGCGGTATTTAATGTTTTACTGCCGGTAGAATCATGAATGGCTAAAAAAGGCAGATTGCAATTTGCACAGTCAATTTGCAATCTGCCTTTTATTTTTAGTGAACCTGTCTCATCTAACCTTAACTATCATCTTGATATTTAAGTTTTTTTGTTAATTGGCATAGTCGATGCAGTATCAGAAAATATAAATAACAATGTACGATAAAAAACAACCAACAAAGGAAGGAATAAAAGATGCAACGTAGACATTTCCTGAAAAACACTATGGCAACAGGCGCTATTGCTCTGGCCGCTTCAAGTGGTCTGTTAGTCCCTGGCAGCGTGTTAGCTGCATGGAACAAAAAAGCATTTGATGCTAAAGATGTACAATCTGCATTAAAAGGGGCTATCGGTACTGAACTGACTGAAGCTACTGACAAGATTAAGATTAAGGCGCCTCAGATTGCAGAAAACGGTGCAGTTGTACCTATTACTATCAGCTCTACTTTAAGCAATGTTAAGTCTATTAGCATTCTGTCTGAAAAGAACGGCACTCCACTGATTGCCAAGTTCAACCTGAAAGGTAAAGCTGAAGCATTTATTTCCACTCGTATCAAGATGGGCAAAACTTCCAATATCATCGCAGTTTGCGAATCTGGCGGTAAATTCTACAGCGCCAGAAAAGAAGTTAAAGTCACAATCGGTGGTTGCGGCGGTTAATCAATAACCTCTAACACGATTTGATAATTGATATAACTAATACGTTAAGGGCAAGCCGGATAGTGAAATAACCGGGTACTCTAAACCAATACGAACAGGAAAAGAATAATGGCTAAAAAAAGCTCAATTAAAATTCGCGCAAAAGCGAAAAATGGCGTGGTTACAGTTAAAGCACTGATCAGTCATAAAATGGAAACCGGCTTACGTAAAGATAAAAAGACAGGTAAAGTAATACCTGCTCACTTTATTGAAGAAGTCGTTTGTGAACACAATGGCGCACCAGTACTGGAAGCCGAATGGGGTGTTGCTATCTCCAAAAACCCATACCTGTCTTTCAAATTTAAAGGCGGTAAAGCGGGTGATACCGTTAAACTTTCCTGGAAAGACAATACAGGTAAGAGCGATTCCCTGGAAACTAAAGTTAAGTAAGTTTAAGTAACTGAAGTTTAAGTAAAGAAATTTACCAACGAACGATAATCCCCCCCATCAGGAGTTGGTAATGCCGGGCGCAACAGGATAAAACCTGCGGCGCCTTTTTTATGACAGTGTAAATTAAACTGTGTATCCGCTCTTATTTAAATATAAGGAGCCAACTGCTCCTCAAACTCGATTATAAATCGATACATTGCTGCTTTCCAATTTCTGATGGGCATTG
>JBHNNM010000564.1:0-1601 GCA_048563625.1 Gammaproteobacteria bacterium
ATCACTTATAAAACACATTCAAAGGATGTTAAAATTAGCCAATCAAATCTTCAAGGTTTTATTTTACCATAACTAATTGTATTTTATGGTAATAAATATTACCGGCCAAGCACTAAGTAATTGCCGTTCGACCTGCTTTTCAATATCCCCGGTCAGCAGGTAGCGTATTTGTTTAGCTGTGGTTATAAGTAAAACACAGGAAAGATTATTGTTATTTTTTATAGCCTCAGTTGCGAGGCCATTTTTTGACAGGGGCGACAGGATTTCAAATCTGACACCATCCCAAACCCAATGCTGACCGCTTTGACAGCCTTTAACTGGATAACCATTAAATATTGCCAAATCCGCTTCTCCGGACATAACCGATTTAATGCTGAATCCCTCATACAGCGGCTGAAATGAACCGGCATGATCCCTGTCAGTATGACTAATAATTAACCGGTCAATACTGTTTATTCCCCGGTAATTCAAAAATGGAATAATTACACTGTCTGCCATATTAAACTGCTGTGAATAATTATCTCCAGTATCAAAGACCAGACTATGTGTATTTTTGACCTTCGCCCCAATGTTTACTCATCCTCCAGTATCAAAGACCAGACTATGTGTCCGGGTTTGAACCACCATTGCCAGCCCTTGGGCATTAACAACCAGAGACCAGCGCACAACAAACTGCCTGTCAGTAATGAAAAACCGGCAATATGAAAGACACTATGCGAGGTATTATCCAAAACCTTCAAATATTCGAATAAAATATCCAGAGGATACACCAAGGCGTTAAACACTATACCGGCAATAGCTTCACTGATAAGGCTTAATGCGGCAGCGGCAAGAGTAAGCGGAACAATAAACAGGCTCATAAATGGGACAGCAACCAGGTTTGCAGCAGGAGCAACCAAAGAAAACTGATTAAAAAAGATGGCCGTCAGTGGCAGTAAGCCTAAAAAAACCACCATCTGGATACGCACCAGAGCGGTAATTTTTGCTGCTCTGCCTTGAGCGGACGCCAACCTGGACGAAACAGCCATAACAATCACAGCTACGGCTAAAAATGATAGCCAGAAACCAGAAGAAAGACTACTTAGTGGATCGACCAGAAGTACCAGCAATAAGGCGGTTAACAGGACATAAGAAGGATAAAAGGTGCCTTAGCATCACAGTTGCAAAGACCACCAGCAACATTAACAACGCCCTTTGCGTAGGTATGGCAAATCCGGCCAGGGCAACATAAACAACGGCAGCCAGTAAAGCAGACACACTGGCTGCCATAAAGGCGGGAAATCTGAGGTTTAAATAAGCAATCCGCCGCCAGATAAAAAACACCATGGCTCCGCTTAGCGCCGCCAATAAACCAATATGCAGACCGGATATCGCAATTAAATGATTAGTGCCGGTTCTCATCAATAACTGCCATTGCTGTGGGCTAATGTCGGCACGGGAACCGATGGCCAGAGCCTTGAACAGACCTTTATACGGATTATCAGCCAGTGCCCTGTCCAGAGTATCGGCCAGTTTCTGCCTCAGGCCGAACAGACTGTAGATTGCCTGTTCAGACCTGAGTAGCTTAGCTTTGCGTACATAGCCAGTGGCCTGAATATGAT
>JBHNNM010000565.1:0-1600 GCA_048563625.1 Gammaproteobacteria bacterium
TATCCCTTGTGATTTTCATGAAATATAGATCGCAGTGAAGCACTCTACTGAGTTCAGTAACTCTTATAGGCAGTAAGTCTTATAGGCAGAATTACTCCACTCTCCTGCAAGTTTCAAAAAAACTGATATGGGCCCATTTATTGTCCACTAATTGGGTGCCAACAAAGGCACTGATGTCATGAAAAAAATTATTTAGTGTTCAACCTAGCAATAGCTAACTGTAGGAGGGCCTGGCGCATCAGGCTGTCTTACAAGTCATTACAGTGCCATGCTAATATACTCTGTAGTAACTTGTAGCCTGTTGCCATGGACTTACATTATGTATATATAGGTCCATGCCTGTTCCTTTGGGCTGCCATACACTATCAGTATGGCGCAGTGCAACAGTCTACTCAGATGAAAGTAAAGTACAACACAATACAACTTTATTGTCTCTGTGTAGAGAAATTTGCCTTCTGGCTCGTCATTTACATAAAACATTCAATACATTTAACAATAAAACAACAACTCATTGAAACACGGAAATAAAACCGCTCAAATACAAGGAAAATGCTTAACAATAACAATGTACACACGCACGCACGGCGGCATGCACGTGCCTACCCCCCCGCCCCCCCCCACACACACACAGTATCACACACACACATACACACACACACACACACACACACACACACACACACACACACACACACACACACACACACACACACACACACACACACACACACAAATAAACAAAACAACAACCGACCATTTCATAAGTCAAAAGCCCCCCAAAGTCGATACAAATCGGCAAAACAGATACTGCTGATTACGGCGAGAGTAAACTAATAAATAAAAGCTTTTCTCTTTCAATTATAAAGGTATGATTCTGTTGTTACCTAGCCAACGCACGATCGAAGGGAGACAAGTGCTGAGCAGTGTCGATGTCACGGGTCACAGGCACAGCGCGGTCACAGTTCCATAGGAAGTGGCGCTTCCAAACGCTGCTGCAAGCACATTCTTTGCTGTTGCAGTAGTGGCACAAGCGGTACTGTTCAGTTTCAAATGATGGGTTTTATTTAGGCATCACATGAGTACACTGAATGTCGTAAAGACTTTACTGCCTAATCTACGTTGACTGATGGCCGAGATCATTTCATTGCCTGGCATCTATAGTCTAGAGAGAAAAGACATTCGCAGTCTGAACATACAACAGAAAGGTATTTACAGTCTGAACATACAAGAAAAAGGCGTTGACAGTCTGAACATACTAAAAAGAAAAAAAGGGGGGGAGGGTTGGGGGGTAGGCGTCCACAGTCTGATTACGTATAAACGAAAAAGGCGTTCACAGTCTAACCATACAAGGAAAAGGCGTTCACAGTCTGAAAATACAAGAAAATAGGCATAATAGCACTATCACAACACAACATGGATTTCTAATACTACTGATTACATAAAACACTCAAAAAGTGATCAGTTACAAACACAAGTATCATGCCAAATAAGTCAGCCAAAAACAAAAGCCATTTAAGTAAAATAATATTGGTAACACAGGGGTGGAACAGACACCAAAATTCGGCACAGAAAGTTGACCCTGGAGAACAAAATTCTCCCA
>JBHNNM010000566.1:0-1593 GCA_048563625.1 Gammaproteobacteria bacterium
TTAGTATGAAACATGAGAGTCTCCTTTTGTTTTGTTATAAAGATTCACACCTTTAATCAAAACGGGAAACTCTCACTAAGTCAAGCCGACTGTCAGATCAGGTCGGAACTACTACACTTTATCAGATTTTGGCCGATGATAATTTCTTTGATTATAATATGCAACATGCCAAAGGTGCAAAAATGCCACGTGGTAATAAACTCAAGATAATGGAATATCTTTTACCCATTCCTGCCGTTGAAAAACAAAAAGAAATCGTGGCCATCCTCGACAAATTCGACACCCTAACCAACTCCATCAGCGAAGGCCTACCCCGCGAAATTAAATTACGCCAGAAGCAATACGAATATTACCGCAATCTGCTATTGAGCTTCCCCAAACCCAATTCTGAGGTAGTCGCATAATATGAGCCAGATACTGCCCATCCATAAGAAAGGATTCCTATGACCAGACAGTTAAGTTTGCAAGACCAGACCACGCAATTTCTGCTCTACAGCGCACCCGATGGTGAAGTAAAAGTTGAGGTATTACTCAGCAATGAAACCATCTGGCTAACTCAGAAGCGTATGGCCGAGCTATTTGGTGTAGGCGTGCCAGCAATCTCCAAACACTTGAAAAACATTTTTGAAAGCAATGAGTTAGAACGGGATTCAGTTATTTCCATTATGGAAACAACTGCGGATGATGGCAAGACCTACCAGATGCAATATTACAACCTCGATGCAGTCATTTCGGTGGGCTACCGGATCAATTCCGCCCAGGCCACCCGGTTCCGCATCTGGGCAACGCAGCTGATTAAGGAATACATCATCAAGGGTTTTGCCATGGATGATGAGCGGTTAAAAAACGGCCGGTTTTTTGGTAAGGATTATTTTAAAGAGCTACTGGAGCGGGTACGCTCTATCCGTGCCAGTGAGCGGCGCATTTATCAGCAGATCACCGATATTTTTGCCGAATGCAGCATCGACTATGACCCAAAATCAAAAATCACCCACCGGTTCTATGCCCATGTTCAGGACAAGTTTCATTACGCCATTACCGGCCATACTGCGGCAGAGATCATTGCACTGAAAGCTGATGCCAGCAAACCGTTAATGGGTATGAGCACCTATAAAAATGCCCCGGACGGCCGGGTATTGAAGTCCGACACAACGATTGCCAAAAACTATTTAAGTGAAGATGAAATAAAGAAATTAGAGCGGGCAGTCTCGTCATTTTTTGATTATATTGAAGGCATTATCGAGCGGCGAAGCACCTTTAGCATGGAAGGCTTTGCAGAAAGTGTCAATAAGTTTTTGGCTTTTAATGAATACCGCATACTGGAAGGTTATGGCAGCGTTTCCCGCAAAGCAGCCGAAGAAAAAGCGCATCAGGAATACGAGCAGTTTAACAAACAGCAAAAAATTGAATCGGATTTTGATCGTGAAGTGAAAAAGCTGTTGCAAAAAAAGAGCGCAGAAGAATGATAAACTATAAACCTATTGCTGAATCCAATAACTTTATCGTGCTGGATAAATACAGCCGGGAGTGGCAGGTTAAGGAGGGCTACCAAAGCGAAGACGACCTGGAACGGGAGTTTATTGAGGATTTACA
>JBHNNM010000567.1:0-1591 GCA_048563625.1 Gammaproteobacteria bacterium
GATACCGAATATTTTAAACTAAAAATCAGGCAAACCTCCATTCCTGATGAGCAGAGCATGTTCTATTTTGGACAAAATCTCACTCATTAAAGCGGAGAACAACCTAAAGACATACCTATGATCAGTCACTAAAACTATTATCCAGTGAAAAACTGGAAGAATTTGAACAGGGCTTAAAGCGTTTGGTAAGTTTTCAGGGATACAGCCGATTATGTGAAAGTAAAGTCAGAGAAGTAATAAATTCTGTAAAAAACAAACCCCTGGCACAAAGAGAAAGTTTTCAGGCAGAACTGGAATTTATAGAAAATCGGATGCAAACTATTCTGGATGGTATCCAACAATCATCCTCTAAACAGAATGTGTCATCACGCTGAAAACTGGCACTGGTTAATTTTATAGAAGAAATTCTTGATACCAGTGATGCAGTGAAACGACGTAAGAAAGCTGATTTAATATACAGAGAACTTATTAATTTGCGTATCAGCTATGCCAAGGCAGCTCTGGAACTTAAAAATCTTAACTCCAGACAAAAAGGCGGCTGGTTAAGAAAGAAAATTTTTAATCAGAACTAAGCTAAGATGATTTTTTATGAAAAGTACTGGCGGTTTCCTGAACCGCATTTTCAATAACAGAGTGATGCATAATAACCGTGGCAATATTATTACGGAAACAGTGGCTTAATGCATCTCTGGTCATTTCTACCACATGGTTGTTTTGTGTCAGGCAGTTAAACTGGGTTTTATCATCGCTGATCCAGGTGACTTTGGCACGGGAGCAGCGGGTTTCAAAGCAAAACTCAATCCAGTCTTCTTCTTCCAGTTGTTTAACCATTTCTGTGTATCGGTCATCAGCTGTGGGAGCCAGTTTGTAAGCCTGAGTTGAAAGACGGATAAGATCATAATCGGTTACCGAGAGCCTTCTGGCGTGAGAGTGTGTACTGTCATCCGTATCGTTTAAATTAACTTCAGTGATCAATTCGATAACTTCATCATGATCAATATCAGCCGCTATGGCAGACTTTTCTTCCATCTCTTCAACCTCAGTAACGACTTCTTTAATATCGCTAAAGACTTCTTCAACATCGCTAAAGGTCTCTTTATTATAGTTAAAGGCTTCTTTAATATTTTCAGACATAGTTTCAGGTGCTATGCCCTGATTATCGGCTGCTTGTAGTTTTGATACCGCCTGTTCCTCTGCTGGTGCTGGTGCTCTGGCTATTGCCTCAGCCGGTGTCTGCCCGCCAGGAAGTGCATTTTTATGCAGAATATCCAGATACTTCAGCAGTTTTATTTTCTGTTCATAGGGCAAATTAATCTGTATCAGGCCGTCTTCAAATTCCTGGCGCAGAACCGGATGCAGACGTTTGAGGCGTTTAATTTCAATATTGGTTTCTATGGGCTGGATGCTTTTAATTAAAGTACTGATAAAGGCCTTACTTCGTTCCCTGTCATCTTCATTATAACTGTCGTTAAACTAAATAGCTGATCCTAAAAGGTGTCCACCCCTATAACCTTTTCTGTTGAATTTCAGAACCAGGAAAGTGGGACACATTATTCATAAATTTCCTAACATCTTCCATCAGACTTTTCAT
>JBHNNM010000568.1:0-1590 GCA_048563625.1 Gammaproteobacteria bacterium
GTTTCATATAACAATTCTCCTGTCTTTGAGTGATCTGTTGTCCTGACAAGTGCTTTCTCCACAAGAAAAAGTACTTATCTTAATTCATCACTCAACCGGCCAAGATAATTGTCGTCAGACCAGACAAGATAATTGTCGCCTAATACAACAGCGTCAGCAGTATTTTCAAAAACTGACTGGCTTCCCTTATCATGATGGTGATTTTGCCCGTTTTATCAGGGAACAGGCTTCAGAACCGGTACAGGCACTCTGGAAACTTATCACTACCCAGCTGTCAGAATGTAAAACTTAGAACGAACTTAATGGGCGTATTATCAGCATACAGAAAAAAAATACCGAACAGATTCTGCAGATCCTGACTGGACAATCAGCCAATACCACCCAAACCTATAGTCACCTGGGCCAGACCAGTCAACAGAAAAAAGCAGCCCTGTATACCTCTGTTTAATTTTTTCAGGTATTATAAGATAACAAGCTAGTGACTTCACCGGGAGGAAAAATCATTCGTGTTTAAGTTTAAACTCCCCGCTTTTTTCAGTTCCTGGAATAAATCGAAAAAAACACTGCAAAAAAGTGTCATCGACACACCTCAGGACATTGCCCGCATATTACGGAGGATGCAGGAACATATTGTTATTGTTACTGCCAGATTTGACTCCGATCCGGATACCTACAACACTTCTATTATTAAAGTGGATACCGGCAAAGAACTGTTTCACCTAGATGAGTTCCTGCCGTCTGTCGGTAACGAGCAGCTTAGAAAACTGAAAAAAGTCTCCTTAAAAAGCCGTCTGGATGGTGCCATTCTCACCATGGACGGCCTGTTAAAAAGTGCCGAACAGGAAAACGGCATCCCCTATTTTATTATGCACTTTCCTGAGCAGATCCGTTCCATTCAACGCCGTGAAAGCTATCGTGTCAGCATTCCTGTCGGCAAACGCATTCAAGCCACCATGCAGACCGATGCCGGGCATTTTATTGCCGGTTTCCTGCATGATATTTCCTTCAGTGGAGTTTCCATACGCCTTGAAGAAACACCAGATTTTGATTTAAAAGCAGGCATGAATATCCCTTTTTTAACCCTGCACCTGGATGAAGTGATTACCTGTTCCATGGAAATCAAACGTATTTCCTATGCCGTTGCCCATATTATCATCTCTGGCCGTCTGGAAGATATATCCCCCGTACATCAACGTAATATACAACAGTTTATTCTTCGTCTGGATCGTGAAAAAAGGCAACAGGAAAAAGAAATAGTTTAAACTAACCCCGTTTTTCAACAGAATTTATGGTAATATTACGCCCGTTGCCCCCGTAGCTCAGCTGGATAGAGCAACCCCCTCCTAAGGGGTAGGTCGGACGTTCGAATCGTCTCGGGGGCGCCATTAATTTAATATTTCAGTCCTTGATTTAACCCCCTAACCCCCCACTTCTAATAATAACCCTCTCAAATGGAAAGGTACCGGGTAGGATACCGCTGATACTCTTTTCTGGTTTTATCGATATACTATAAGTAGTTCAACCTGAATAATACTGTTTTAAGCCTGACCTCAAGCCAGGTTTAACGCGGCTGATGTTCCGCTTTGATAA
>JBHNNM010000569.1:0-1582 GCA_048563625.1 Gammaproteobacteria bacterium
TCAACCTGCAGAATGCACCCATGCGTTGACGTAAAGCACTTCTTTTCTAAAAAGTTATCTACAATCATCAACATTCATAGTCAGTAATTAATACAAGTCAGGTAATGTAGCTGTCGAACGAAGGAACCCCTTGGGGTGTTGTTGAAGATTGAACCGTGGTCTTATCCAGTCTTCTCCAACGAAGATGCTGGCACTTTTGCTTTCTGTGAAAACCTCTGTTAGATCTGCTTGGAAGTTCATTTTCCCTCGATCTGGGTTGGTATAGTCATATTTTGCCCTTCTGGTAAGGCGGAACCAGAAGAAACGTTTAGACTTTGAGACTTGAAAATCTGTTGACACTTCCTTAGTTTCTTGAACAGCAGAACTTTAAACCTTGTGATGAATAAAGAGTAGAACACGATATTTATGCTGCTGTTAATGAAAATAAGTATGGAAACACTGGCGTAAACCACTAACCTATGAGATTGTAAAGACGCGTTCCTGTGGAGGCGCTCAAATGTTAGAAAAAAAATGATGCATCTACCTACAGCGTGGGCAGTGAACGTCGAGACACACATTGAAAGCACAGCGTAAAGTAACCGACGAGGTTTCCATTCGTCCTGTTGGAAAGCTTCTGTGCCTTGCCTTGACTGGGAGGGTTCGATGCGAAACATTCGCCACACTTTCCACACCACCACAGCGACTACAGTCATCCCAATCACTGCTGGAATAAAAACACTGAATAAATTCACCCCAATCAGACTAACTGTTAGGTAACTTTTGCTACCAGTAATTCGCAGATAATGAGCATAATGCGAGAGAGTAAAGTCCCAAACGGCGAAGCCTGCCAGAACCAGTTTTATTCGAAGACGGGACAGGAGCCTCTCGGACCGAAAAGGGAAGAATACGTTGATGAGTCGAACTACCGCTAACAACATGGTGATATGCACTCCCATTTCCCCCATTGACATCGTCGCTGATAAGAAGAGAATATCCTTCACAAAGGTTCCGCTGACAGCTTGCCAAAATATGTACATTATCATGAATAAACAATCCGCTAATGCCTGTGCCTTGAACAGATAGGTGGTGGGGTAGTACTCACGCTCCGATGACCAAACCCACATAACTACGATGTTTGCCGATGTGCCCAAGACACAAAGAGGAAGGTGAACAAAGTATGCGATAGCATGGTTGACACACACCGCCATATCAGCGTCCCAGGGTTGAACGATGGACTCATTTCTGTTGCAAAGAAAATCGTTCAGGGTCTGGCGAGGTTCTTCGTGATGCTCGTAACCAATGTTCGGAGAATCGTCTGTCATTTTTATAATGATCGATACGTAAAGAAGAAGTGAAGGTCGAATATACTAATACTGATTCACGTCAGTTTAACATCACAGTGTCCCGCAATGCAAAGTCACAGGCTGATGGAGTTAGACCAGAGAATGAAACAAGACTGGATACCGATTATATGTGTAGCTCTTGTTCCATTTTCTAGATCTTGATGTTGCCTTAATTTACTTCAGTCCTCGACGACAAGATAACATTCATGTGAAAAAATCACATTGGCTTCCCACAATTTACCGCAGTCGCTGAGAAACGA
>JBHNNM010000570.1:0-1578 GCA_048563625.1 Gammaproteobacteria bacterium
GGGGCTGGTATGTTTATTACCGGCTCCGGTGCCAACCTGCTGGCCGGAGCGCTGATTGCCGGAGCACTGGCAGACATGAATGATTTTTCCTTTTATGCCTGGATGGAAGCGGCTTTTTTGCTGTCCTTTTTTAATATTCTGATAGGCTGGTTTATTGGCACCAAAATAATCTTTAAAATTCCCAAAGAACAATCTGTGCCGCAGATTGAAGGCGGTCTTGAACGCTTAAGGGAAGAGCTGCAAAAAATGGGGAAAATTCGCTTTGAAGAAGTCAAGGCCATATAAATCTTTGTCTGCGTACTGGCAGGTTGGGTAACGGATTCCTATCATGGTGTGAGTAAGACAGCGATTGCCTTTATTGGTGCTATTGTCGCTTTAATGCCTGGTATCGGTGTAGTTAAATGGAATGATGTCGATATTCCATGGCACTTATTATTATTCTCTGGCGGTGCCTATACTCTGGGGGCCGGTTTTACTACTACTGACCTGCCTAATATAACAGTAGATGCTATGTTTAACAGTTTGGGATTTACTCAGGCCACACCCTTCTGGGCACTATTTCTAATCCTGACGGGAGGTGCTCTTCAGTGCTCTGATCTTCCAGTCCAAAACAATGAGGACGCTTATTTTTGTGCCTATTGCCATAGGAACCGCACAAAAATTCGGCTATCCCATCCTCAGCCTTGCCCTGCCCGTCGCCTTATTAATCGAGCATGTTTATGCTCTGCCTTTTAATAGTAAACCGGCGGCTTTATTGTATGTAACGGATCACTATAGCTGGTCAGATACCTTTAAATTCGGTGTCACCATGCTGCTGGTGGCATGGGTTATGATTATTTTCTGGAGTGAAACCTGGCTGCGCTGGCTGGGTTATACGCCGGATGGTGTTTTTGGTTTGTTTTAAAATTTGTTCCAGTACTGTTTTTCTAAAAAAGCCCGTGATAATAATAAAATTTGGAAAAATATGGAACCGCCTCGCTGTAAATGTTCAAAATAACAAAGGAAATGAATATGCTAAGAAATAAAGTAAAAAATATCCAGAGGTCAGCATGGTAAATTTTTACTGGTTGCATCGGTATCCATTGCCATAACAGGGAGTTTTTCAGTACCCGCCTTTGCAGTGTCCAATGAAGATATTATGAAAGAACTTCGAAGACTTCAGCAACGGGTTGAGAGAGTTGAATCCAAATTAAAAATCACGGAAAGTGAGCTGGATAAAACTAAAAAAGAACTCTTTGAAGCCCGCCACGAGCTGATTGATGCTCAGACTGAAAATAAAAAATCCAATATTAAATTCTCTAAAACCACCGGCATGCCCAAGTTTGTATCTGATGATGGTAAGTCTTCCATGAAAATGTTTGGTCGGGTTCAGCTGGATGTGGCTTCACTGCCGGATCAATATAAAAATGGTCGTGAAAGAGATAAGAATTTTTACTCTGAACGAACTGAAAGTGAGGTACGCAGAGCCCGTTTGGGGATAGAAGGTCAAATGCATTCTGACTGGGAATATGAGTTAGAGTTTGATTTTGCTGAAAATGAAGTCGATGTTAAAAAGGCTCAATTATCTTATACGGGCTT
>JBHNNM010000571.1:0-1575 GCA_048563625.1 Gammaproteobacteria bacterium
ATGACTGTATTCATGTAGCTATGTTCTTTTGTCAAAACCCTTAATATTGTAAGTTTTTTCTGACCTGGATTTTGGTTGTTTTCCTACATTAGAGTGTCTGTTATTCTGATATTTTTGTCTCTACTCTTATTTTATACTATTTCTCACTGGATCAAGAATGAGGGAACAGACTGATTTCAGTAAAGGAAAAAGCTGTGTGAGATTGCTATCTCTGTTTATGGATATACAGATGTGATCTGAAAAAGGAATTGCATACACAGTATAGTGGTAAAAAGGCGTTAATAAATATTAACGCCTTTTTTATTTTGTGGTATTTAATAAAACTGCTATATCCTCTATAATTTATGACTATAGAGATATGACTATAGTCATAATAAAAAATAGAGGAATATTATGCATAATGAAATTTCAAAATCTCAGTTTAAAGCAAAAGCTTTGGAAATGTTTCGTTATATTGAAGCCAGTAATAACTCAATTATTGTGACTGATCACGGCAAACCCGCTATTGAGGTCAGAAAATATCAGGCGAAAGAATCCTCTCCTCTGGAGCTATTAAAAGGAAGTGTTATTGAATATATTGATCCTGAAGAACCTGTGGGACTGGACGAATGGGAAATATTTAAATGATAGTTCTTGATACTCATGCACTTATCTGGTGGGTAAACGGCAGTGATAAATTGTCTGAAACAGCCCTTAGAGCCATTAATAATGAACAGGCAACTGAGGGAGGTCAGATCATCATTTCATCTATTAGTACCTGGGAAATTGCTTTGTTAATAGAAAAAGGGCGATTAGCTTTAACCATGGATATAGATGACTGGATTAAAACCATTTCTTTAATTAAAAATCTCCGCTTTGTACCCATTGACAATAATATTGCCATACAGTCCGTTCGTCTGCCGGGGAACTTTCACCCTGATCCGCCTGACCGAATAATTACGGCTCTAGCAAGACATTTATCTGCAAACCTGATAAGCAGTGATAAAAAGATTAGAGCTTATAAATACGTTAAAACTATCTGGTAAATTTATGCTTTCCCACGCTCCCAGGAAACTGCGCTGTTAAAAAAAGAATAAACGGATGGACACTATTTAATTTCAAGCACTTCCACGGAAAATATTACTTCATGACCGGCTAAAGGATGATTAAAGTCAACGAGGACTTTATCATCGGTAATTTCCAGTACAACACCCGGAAGCTGATCACCGGCCGGAGTGGAAAATTCTATTAGCTGACCTTCTTCCAGCTCCATATCCGGATCAAAATCCGCCTTATTCATCCAGTGCTGATTATCCTCGCTTGGGAAACCAAAAGTCTCTCTGGGCTCCAGGCTAACCTGTTGTTTATCGCCAGGACTTAAACCGATTAACACTTCTTCAAAAGCCGGGATCATAGTACCGTCCCCCAGCGTAAAGGTCATAGGCTCACCATCCTGAGTACCATCCACAGGGCTGCCGTCGGCCAGAGTCAGGCTGAAATGGAGGGTTACTGTTGAGTCGGGGGTTACCTTGAGAGGGGGAGTGTTGTTCATAGTTCGGGGTCCTGGTAATTGAGCGTTCAGCGTTCAGCGTTCAG
>JBHNNM010000572.1:0-1572 GCA_048563625.1 Gammaproteobacteria bacterium
ACCCGGTTCCTGTTACGGGCTATCGGTTAACTGAGGTAATCAATGTTTTTTAAATGATTCTCCTTTTTTGGGGGAGCTGAAACTCTAAACTTTAGTTTTATAAGTATTAAGAATAATAACAAATTCATCCCCTCCGATTCGAGCCACAATATCATTATTGCGAACAATATTTTTTATAACCAGAGCCACCTGTTTTAAATAAGCATCTCCAACACTATGTCCTAAGGAATCATTTATGGTTTTAAAATCATCCAAGTCCAGAAATAATAAGGCAAATTCACTATCCGTCCGCTCTGAAACTGAAATCAACCAGTCCAGTTTTTCATGCAGGGCCTCTCGATTAGGCAAGCCACTAAGTTTATCAGTCCTGGCAATACGATAAAGTTCCTTTTTTTCTTTTTCCAGGCGCTCAAAAGTCTGTACCATTGATGCTCTGATATATTCATACTCTGTAACCTTCATTTTTCCTAGCACTTCAGATTGATAATAAGCATACTGTCTCAAAATTTCTGCCGGGTTGATTATCAGCTTTTTTATAACAAGAAAAATCAGGAAAAAAGAAACAATAGTCAATATCAGCATCCAGAAAACCATCCGGAAAAAAAGTTTATTAATTGCAGCATTAACCGCATCCTGATCAAAATAAATATACAGGGTCAGAAACTTCTTCTTCATCCCTTTAAAAAAAGTCAACTGGTCTGTAAGCACCACTTTATGGTGTGTTAACAGTTCATAACTGTCCATTTTAGAGGGAATGTAGATTTGTTGAGAATCCGGCTGTGAACGTAAGCGTTGATTGGTAGTGAGCATCAGTTTATTATCTTTAAAGACCTGAACTGCAGAAATAAACGGACTGCTGGCAGCCAGGCGTTTAATATCTGAAGTAAACTGATAAAGATCATCCGCCTGCTGTAACTCTTTTGAAACCGAATACACAAGACTGGCAGTGTCTTTTTTTACATCATAGACAATAACATCAGCCGTTGCATGAATCTGCTTGTCGAAAAAAAATAAAAGGAAATCAGAAAAACAGATATACTTATGCTGATTAAAAGATAGGCAATTTTTCTAATACTCAGCATTTATATTAAACCATTTAAAGGTATATCAATACTGTGTAAATCTTTCTTTATTTTCTCTGCAGGCGTATCATTAATCCACCTTATGTCCTTCAGTGCATCTAAAAACTCCTGGTATGTAATATCCTGAAGATAATGTTTAACATGTTTATAATATTCTTCAGGGTTCTCATTAAGCACAGTAATAGCCCGCTTAACTTCCTTTTTTAACTGTACAAACTGCTTTCGATGCTGATTAATCACATCCTGGGTCGCAAAAAACGCATCAATAACCATAATAACTTTTTGTTCCCGGGTTGAGGATATGATTTTATATCCCTTCTTTTGCAGGGGAATATTATAGGGTACATAAGTAACAATAATTGCCGGCGACTCAGAGGACATATATTTGAGTTTGGCAATTACAGCCTGGTCTTTATTGATATAACGAAGCTTATGCTCATTAATTTTATAATAACTGGAAAAGTCTTTGATTAATTCTGAATTAATGGAA
>JBHNNM010000573.1:0-1556 GCA_048563625.1 Gammaproteobacteria bacterium
AGTTTTACTTGAACATGAATAAACTTCAGTTAAACCCGAAGGCAGAGTGCAGTATGCATGCACTTCAGTCGGCACCTTCATACGTGTATGCTGTAATCTAACTTTTTTTGTTTTTGTTCGTTTGTTTAATGCCTTGCGAAAATACGAATTATTAATTTGAGTCCCATATCAGCAGTTTAGTTTCAGAAATGACTGATTTTACTGAGTCCACACATTACTTTCAAGTCATCCTTTCTTTCTTCATAAAATAATTTATTCTCTTCCCTTCTTTATAAAAAATATATACCCAACTACACCACATTAGGCCTGTATTAAGAAACAAAAAATTAGTCTTAGTGCAGGATCATCGTATGTCAGTGATTCTTCAGTATTCAGTCTTTCTGTAGCCATGAGGATGACAGCATCTCACACCTATTTTGATCCTTGTCAAGTAACCCAGACATTCTGAACTTATCTAGCAGTGTCAGTTATTAGTCGACAATTGTTCTCATCAGTCCTGTCAATTCATTTTAGTGTAATCTTTATTCTGTTTGGCATGGATGACATGCATGAATAGACATCGCTTTTACCAGCAACATTTTACAGTTATTAGTTCTTATCAATGTAAGCTGCAATTAAGGGACCACACCTATAGTATGATACGTTTTTCACAAAGCCAATTGTCCAGGTGCGTGCGTTCGTGCGCGAGCGGGCGGACGTGTGTGTGTGTGTTGTCTTGTTTGTTCTGTTTCATTGTGGGTTCTTTGTATAACGAGAGTAGAGATGGGGTGTTACCTCTTAATAACTTTAAACCGTAAATTTATTTTCCTTCAGTTTTTATTTTGCCCATGCAGATAGCCCTTTTTCTGTGAAACTACCATATATACCTATATTATGCAAGGAAATCTGGATGTGAGTGAAAGGTATAAAAGGATGGATGCATGTTGTTTTTAATGAAACGGCCAACAAAAACGACACACACAACACACGCACGCACGCACGCACGCACGCACGCACGCACGCACGCACGCACGCACGCACGCACGCACACACACACACACACACACACACATGATTGTCCTGAAGGAACCGACTGAACATTCAGACCTTCAGTGTTGATATCAAGCTGTCAATCTAAATAATATTCATTTCTTTTGTCAATAACAAAAAACAAAAACAAAACAAACAAAAAACCAACAAACAAACAAACAAAAAAGTGAGAAAAGGGCCTGTTGAATTCTTTAAAAATAAATAAAAATAATAATAATAATCTGTGTTTTCATCTTTAATCAAGCAATAGTAATTGATCTGAGCCGGGTTTTTTTTTTTTTGGGGGGGGGGTCACCCCTCCCCCCCTTCCCCCACCACCCGTACTGTAATGTTTGTTGTGTCATTGTAAGTTCATAGACTGTGATTTTTTGCTGTGTTACTGCCGTTTCTGTCTGTTTTTTTTAATGTTTTTTTTTATGTACTGTTTGCTGTGTTTCTGGCACTCTTCCTACAAGCGACTAAATTGGTGCACTTGAATCATATGCACAGTGACGGAGGGGGGTGGGGAGTGGGGGACGAAGAAGAAG
>JBHNNM010000574.1:0-1553 GCA_048563625.1 Gammaproteobacteria bacterium
CATTTAAACTGTATTTTTAATAAGGCCGTAAAGGCTGAGACATTGCCTATCAGCATTCTGGAGATGATTTCAGCAGTAACCACGACAATCATTCCGGGAAGAATAATATGCAGATTACCAGTCAGCTTCATTAAAGCCACCAGCGGGGCTCTCAGGACAGCGCTCATCATAGCCACCATGCCTATCATGGCATAGAAACCGGCTGACCCTTGGTAAAAGGGGTAATAAGCCTGAACCAGTAGTTCACTGATACCGCCTACGTCGCCTCCCATAATCAGGGACGGGCCTATCAGACCGCCAGGCAGACGGACACCGGCAGAAATCGCTGTTGCAGTGAGCTTGGCTAATAACAGAATAAACAGAGCCTGTATGCCGTGTCATTATGAAAGATCCTGTCTACGGTATCATAACTAACGCCCATAATTTCCGGTGCCCATTGTGCCAAGGTGCCCGTGATCAGCCCTGCAAGGACAAAGGCATATAAAGGCCGCCAGTGATAGCTTAATTCCGCGGTCAATGCGCTGAGCTTTATAAAACCGGATGCCAGAAAACCGATCAAAACACCCATTATTACAATCACCGGCAGTTCACTCAGCGAACCGATTGATAGTGCCGGTACAGCAAAGGCCGGGCTTTGCCCATAAACCAGCCGGCTGATCACAGTACCAATAACCGATGCAATAATAATCGGTACAATATTATTAATTTTATAACGTACCCGTAATACTTCGATAACAAAAATCACCCCGGCCAGGGGAGTATTAAAAGCCGCTGCAATAGAGGCCGCGCCACCGGCTGCGGCCAGAAGATATTCTTCATGACGACTCAGTGCCATTTTCCTGCCCACCAGAGCGGCATTAGCCGCCCCCAGATGAATGCCCGGCCCTTCTCTGTCCACAGAATGACCGGAAACAATAGGCAGCAGACCACCAAAAAACTGTACTACGGCATTGGTAAAAGGCAGTGACTGTTTACGAAAACGCATATAGTTAAGCATATACACAATGCCCACTGAACGGTTGGCAGGCGGCAGTCGTTCATAACACCAGCCCAGGATAATGGCCCCGGCAATGGGCAGAAGGCAGCGCTGCCAGCCTGGCAATACTTCATAATTACCGATAATCCCGCCGGGTAACAGCCAGGACTGGCTTAATTCAATAGACTTGCGGAACAGGGTCACCAGTATTCCGGCCATCAGGCCGACCAGTGTCGCCAGCAGTGAGATCCTCAACAATTTTTTATTTTTTGTCGTCGTTTGCACTGCTATATTCTCATGCCGTATCGATCAGGTTGGAAATTAAACCTAAATAAATCAGTTGAACCGTAGCGAGAATGATCAGAGTGCTGAAGATACAAGGTTTTACAGGTTATTTTGGCTTTATTCGTAGCCACCCTACGGGTGAAGTCAAAATGTTCTGGGAAACATTGTAGATTCAGTGCTATGGACATTCGCAGTAGGTTCAATTGATTTATTTAGTTCAACCTGAATAATACTGTTTTAAGCCTGACCTCAAGCCAGGTTTAACGCGGCTGATGTTCCGCTTTGATAAAAC
>JBHNNM010000575.1:0-1553 GCA_048563625.1 Gammaproteobacteria bacterium
TGACTCCGCCCAGCAAGCAATCAGACCACCAACTGTGTCTGTGTATGTACCTTGACTCCACCCACCAGACAGACACACCAGTCACAGCTGTGTGTTTAAGTAGCACCACCCACAAGGCAGTCTGGCTGCCCAGTCACATCTGTGCAGTCAGGCTTTGTCCATGCCTGATGACTCAAGGAGCAGGCAGATATTCTACCTGATCGTGGTTTATAAACGCACACATTTTCTGATAATGCTGTCTTAAAGGTCTGTTTTTATGTGCATTGTTGGAAGTATCATTTCCTTTTTTTCTTTTTCTTTCTTTTAAAAAAAGTGAATATCGACCAATAAGGGTTCCAATCACACCAGTTCACACTTCTCACAGTACTCAGGTACCATAGCTGTGTGATGTGTATTTTCATTCAAAGTCAGCAACAGTGAAGTTAGCATTGAAAGTGTTATCATTTTGTGCAACTCCTGCTGAATTATTCTGGTCAAAATGTCAGTCTTTCTTCTCCCCTGATATTTTGATAGGTTATTTCTCTCCCCCCCCCCCTCCCCCCCATAATAAGTTTGCCAGTTCATAATGACTGTATTCTTAAGTGGCACCATATGACTATGGTAAAAGGAAAGGAAGTACAGATACGGACATACTGACCCATCATTAATTCATTTTTTAAATCAAGTTTTATATCAAGTGCAAAGTGATTGCCACTTCAGAGGTCTGCACAGTCCCATCTTGCTTCTGGATGAGTGCCGCGAGTCACAGCAACAACACAGTAGAAGTCTTGGTGAAAGACCACCCTCGTGGCAGACTGATTTCCTGGGAAACTAACCTATAACAGACTGCCCTGATCAGGCTAACTTCGTAGGAGACTAGACCCCCACAACAGACTACCCTGTGACAGACTACCCTCGCATTAGGCTACCCTCGTAGGAGACTACCTTACAACAGACTATCCTCGTGTTAGGCTACCCACGTAGGACACTACCTTACAACAGACCACCCTGTGAAAGACCACCCTGTGACAGACTACCCTCGCGTTAGGCTACCCTCGTAGGAGACTACCTTACAACAGACTACACTGTAACAGGCTGCCTCACGACAGGCGACGCTCCTGGGAGACTACCCAACACACAACAGGCTGCCCTCATAAGAGACCACCGTGCAACAGACTACCCTTATTGGAGACTACCGTCATGGGAGACTACCTTGTGACAGGCTACCCTCATGTGGCAGGCTACCCTACAACAGTCTATCCTCATGACAGACCACCCTCATGGGAGACTAACCCACAACAGGCTACCCTCAGGAGACTACCATGCAATGGACTACCCTTGTGGGAGACCGCCGTGTGACAGACTACCCACATGGGAGACAACCCTGCATGGACTACCCTTGTGGGAGACTGCCGTGTGACAGACTACCCACATGGGAGACAACCCTATGACAGGCTAACCTCATTGAAGGCTATCCTACAACAGACTGCCCTCATGACAGACTACCCTTGTGGGAGACTATCCTGTGACAGACTACCCACATGGGAGACAACCCTATGACAGGCTACCCTCAT
>JBHNNM010000576.1:0-1552 GCA_048563625.1 Gammaproteobacteria bacterium
TTTGTAAGAACCAAATTAACTTCCAGTGTGCAGTTGACTCACCCGGATATTGGCTCAGTAGAAGTTAAAACCCGGGATATTTCTGACGGCGGTATTTACCTGCTGTCGTCTATTACCAATCTGCCCCCTGTGGGCAGTGAGGTCACTGTGCAATTACTGGATACACCCTTTGAAGCACCTGTACTGACCATGCGCATTGTTCGAGTGGAGAATAATGGTATTGGCCTAGCCTTTATAGATATATAAAAATAATATATACAATACAACAGCACATAATTTTAAGTCATTTAATTTGAAGGCGGTAACATGACTGACAATATTGATCCGGTAATTCTGAATATTCTTTATGCCTGTATGGGCGGTGTTTTAACCCTGTTTTTTATGTGGTTTGGCTGTAAGTTATTCAGTCATATTGTCAGTTTCAGTATTCCAGAGCAACTCTCCAATGGTAATGTGGCCGTAGGACTGATGCTGATGGGCATGTTTATCGGTATTGGTACAGCCATGGGACTGGTGATAGGACTGGGATTGAACTAATGTCTGTGCGGCCGAGATTGTCATTTCGAGGTCTCCTCTGGCTGGTGGTGTTTACCCTGCCTGTTAACCTGCTTGCGGAAACCCATAAGCATGTTAAGCATAAATACTGGACTAAAAAATACGATCGCTATTTTAAAAAAAATACCAAGCATTATTTTAGTCCGGGGTTTGACTGGCACTGGTTTAAGGCTCAGGCTATTGCTGAATCCCGGTTAAATCCAAAAGCCAAAAGCAGGGCGGGAGCTATTGGCATTATGCAGATCATGCCCCGTACCTATAAGGAAATTATAAAAAAACAGCCCAACCTGAGGCGTATAGAAGAACCGCGCTGGAATATTGCTGCCGCTATTTATTACAATCGGCAGCTTTATAAACGCTGGCAGAAAAGGCAGGTGCCTTCGGATGAACGGCTGGAATTTACCTTTGCCAGTTATAATGCCGGTTTTACCCGGGTGCTGAAAGCCCTGAAAAAAGCCAGGGAAACCCAGAAACTGCCCCCTGAAGAAGTCAAAAAGTGGGAAAAAATATCCCCCTACACACCACCTGAAACCCGCCACTATATCCGGCGTATTGACAGCTTGATGCAAGTAGAAGCGAGCCAGGGAAAATCCGGTTAATTAACTGATATCATTTCCCTGCAATTATCCTGAGCGTATAATCAATATTATGTTCTGATCTAATAGAATTCAAAATGTTATAGTTTTTTAAAAATCTTAAAGATCAACACCCCTCAGGGAAATAAAATGTTGAAGATCAGTAATATCAGCAAAAGATATTTAAAAACTGTCGCTCTGGATAAAGTCAGTTTTGAGGTATCAGAAGGTTCCATTATGGGGATTATTGGTCCAAATGGTGCTGGAAAATCTACTTTGCTCGATATTATTAGTGGTTTTCAGGTGTAGTAGTTCCGACCTGATCTGACAGTCCTCCCGTTTTGAAGGTGTCTGTCAGATTAAACCTGAGCTAAATTTTTTTCAGCCCGGACTGATTTCCCATCAGTTAATGTTTCTATGGG
>JBHNNM010000577.1:0-1551 GCA_048563625.1 Gammaproteobacteria bacterium
ATCTGAAAATACTGCAATACGATGCCATGATCAATAGCGAGCAATATGATGTTTTACTGAGCCAGGATAAATGGCGGGCCGGCGTCCGTCACCTGGAGGATGACAGCCAACCCATGATCTGGGTACCGGTTATCCGTGTTGCTGATCCGCAGGCACTGGCCGACCAGGTGGAAGAGGCTGGCGGTATTGTCTGGATGGATCCTTCAGAAAAGTCTGGCAATCCCAACACCGCTTTGATCAGTGATACCACCGGAGCATTATTATTAATACAACGCTGGCCGGTTGAGTCAGAAGGCGGGGAGAAATAATAATGAAAAAAACAATTCAGATGATTACTGTACTATTGCTGACCGCAGTACTGCTGTCCTTAAGCGGCTGCGGAACCGGCGGGGGGGGTATGGAGGTTATAGCACCGGCCCCAGTATTTATTATGGTTATGGCTACCCCTACTATTATTATGACGATGACGACTGCTGTTATCATCCGCCGCATGACCATCCTGACCAGCCACAGAACCCCGATCAGCCGGTACGGCCCAGACCGGCCATGAATATGGGCCGGCCTTCCGGTATGCGCATGAGTCGTCCGACTCGCTCTTTTCGTGGACGGCGTTAGTCAGAACCGCATATTGTTTATAACATAACCGCCTGCCGCTTTCATAAGCTCCGGCAGGCGGTAACGGTTTTTCATATTACAGTCATTACACAATTCCGGTAACAGGCTCAGCTTTTCCCTGACTTTCAGCACATCATCCACACTGTGTAAGTTAACATGACCAATTGTGAGCTGATGACTGATATTGTTGTAACAGTACAGGTAATCACCGCTGGAGGTAATAAACAGATCACTATTGCGTGCCACACATTTAAAATCATTTTTATAATACTGTCTGGCAATATCCGTCAGGGAAGGCACAAAATCCAGTTCCTGTGAATGCAGCCGGTATTTACTGATAATATGACGCAGGCGCTGTGTTGCCAGATGCAGTTCTGACTCTGTACCCCGGTTATACAAGGTTGGTGACATAGTTAATTGTGTGACACCCTGCTGCTTTAACCAGGCAATGGTTTGCGGCAGAGTATCCAGACATTCCTGCATGGGTGTCAGGCTGATGGCCAGCCGGGTCTGCTGCAGGGTTTGCTGAGCCAGAATAATATTCTGCATGACTTTATCCTGATCCAGGCCCACATGCACTGCATTGTAAACGGCCTCTTCAACACTTGAAAAAGAGATAATCAGAGTGCCGATACGGCCATCCAGAAGCTGCAGACGCTCCTGATCCAGAAGCTGGCCATTGCTGACCATATCAAAATGTACCGGATGCTGCCCAATCTGCTGTACAAAATAATTAAAATCGGGGTGCCTTGTCGGTTCTCCATAACCGGCAATAACACAGCGAAATACTCTCGGTACATTGATACGTTCCAGTCCCTGATGCAAAATTTCCTTGGTCATTAAACGGGGTTTCTGGATCAGGGACTGGGGACACATAACACACCGGGCATTACATTTACTGGTCCATTCCAGATTGACGGCCAGTTGATAGTCTTT
>JBHNNM010000578.1:0-1549 GCA_048563625.1 Gammaproteobacteria bacterium
TGAGATGTTGATACTCATATTACCTATTGCTTATAAAACTGTCAGAAGCTTTATATTTCAACAGGTTTTGTGAGTATTAGCATCTTTCTTCACTCATCAGAGCGGAGAAGAGCCTGTTTTTTTTACTTTTTAAGCAATGATTACTCACTTAATGCAATTGCTGCATTTCTTTCTGTCCAGCCGCCGTTGAAATCAGGCACCAGTTCAACCAGAGCCACTTTCTCTTCATCAACAGACACTACACGACCATAATTTTTGCCCATATAATGACCAACAGCTACTCTATGCAATAAACCGTCTGGATCCTTAATTAAAGCCCATTCACCATCTTTTTGAGCCAGAGTACCTACCATCTTCAAACTATCCAGAGAGAAATCTTCAAGTGGTTCTCTTGGACGGCTCTCATCCGGCCTTGGTCTTCGATATGGACCGCTGGCCACTTCGATATCAACAACGGGTTTAAATGGATCTCGAATATCACTTGCCGCATAAACATAAGGCGGCTGATGTTTAAATTCTGGCAGTGGCTTCACTTTACCTTTATAAGTTGCTTTGGTGTTTTTAATATAAGCTTACAGATCACTCATATCATTTGATACACAACCAGAAAGCCCTAATATGGAAGCTACTAATATTAAAATCTTTTTCATCTATTTCAATCTCAATTATTTATCAATTGATATCTATATACATCAACACTTCAAAAGTTTTTCTAAAGAAACAAGCTTACTATAAAACCTGTAACGACCTATCTGTTATCTCTAACGCCTAGGCTTTTTCCTCTTTTTCTTTCGTGTTGAAGAAATTTCATCCTGATCCAGATAACGATAAGTTTTTGCAACAAGGCTGATTGTTAGTTTTGTATCTTTATCAATGTCTGTTGCTGACTGACCTTTTCTTTTCACCGAACCTTTGACAGGCACCATATTAACATTATGAATTGTTACTATTCGGGGCAGTGCTGCAATACCTGTAGCAAAGCCTCCAAAATCATGGTAGGTACCTGTTACTTTTATATTCACAGGCAATTCAGAATAAAACTCTTTGCGGACTTCACCAGAAGGTTTAAACAAACTGAATTCCAGATTATTACTTAAACCTGTCTGGGAAATTTCCACCAGTAGATCAGCTACTTCAGTTTTTTGAGGAAGCTGTTTGAGCATGGAACCGAAGCTTTTTTCCATTTCTGCCATTTGCTGTTTATATGCATCAAGATTGGCGGCTTTGCCCTGTTTACGTTTAAACTCATCTTTTAATGGCTGTTCTTTGGCTTTTACCGAATCCAGTTGCGCAATAGCATCCTGGGTGAAATAATAAAAGCCGCCGCAAACAACAATGGCAAAAACAATAAATACCGCCTCTAAACGTGCGGCTAAGGGCCAACTGCCGATATTTTCAAAATCAAGTTCATTTAAATTCATAACCAATGCTGTAGTAGTTCCGACCTGATCTGACAGTCGGCTTGACTTAGTGAGAGTTTCCCGTTTTGATTAAAGGTGTGAATCTTTATAACAAAACAAAAGGAGACTCTCATGTTTCATACTAACAA
>JBHNNM010000579.1:0-1538 GCA_048563625.1 Gammaproteobacteria bacterium
ACATACATACATACATACATACATACACACCGAAACAGTCATCCTCCTACCAGCAGTTTCACGAGTGTGTACGGTGTTTGCCGTGTACTTAATTGGTCTGCGTGGTGCAAGCATGCGCGTGTGTTGTCATGCGGCGTGTACTTGACTCATGTGTCCGCCTCTCGGGTCAGCGTGGTGTAAGCATGCGTGTGTGTTGTCATGCGTGTACTTGATGTGTCCGCGTCTTGGGTCAGCGTGGTGTAAGCATGCGCGTACTTAATTGGATTGCGTGGTGTAAGCATGCGTGTGTGTTGTCATGCGTGTACTTGATGTGTCCGCGTCTTGGGTCAGCGTGGTGTAAGCATGCGCGTACTTAATTGGATTGCGTGGTGTAAGCATGCGTGTGTGTTGTCATGCGTGTACTTGATGTGTCCGCGTCTTGGGTCAGCGTGGTGTAAGCATGCGTGTACTTAATTGGATTGCGTGGTGTAAGCATGCGTGTGTGTTGTCATGCGGCGTGTACCTGATGTGTCTGCGTGGTGCGCGTGCGTTGTCGTGCGTGTCACGTACTTGACGTGTCCGCGCCGTGGGTCAGTGTGGTGTGTGCATGTGATGTTTCGGTTTTGCTGGTTTGCTTCGCTTTTCCTGTGTGGGGGTTTTTCTTCATTTTTATGAGCAGTCACTCTTCACTTTGTACTATCCATTTAAAAGAGATCTCTCCCCCCCCCCTTTCCATAGCTGTCGTTCTGTTCTTATTAATACTACTTTGTGTTGTATCGGTTTATGTGATAGTCCATCCTGTTTTAGCCTTACTATGAACGTCTCGATTACTGGTAGCGGTACGGCGGTAGCAACGGCAGAAACTGATGTGAGTCGGCCATTGTGCTGTCTTCACACCGCTGAGAGATAATTTCATCAATCAATCTCGCGTCCGTGCGTTCTCTCTGTTCGTCTTGCTGATTGACTCGTAACAAGGGTGACTAAAGCACAACTTGAGCAACAAAGAAAATCCAACTGTCTTGGGAAAAAGTGGGTGGTCCTAAGAAGGACCTTTTGTGGGGGGGAAAAACAAAGCTGGACGTCGGTTGCGGGCTTAGGTGTCTTACGCCTTGCCACCGGGAGCCTTGGACTGCGACTTCTTGGGCAGCAGCACAGCTTGGATGTTGGGCAGGACACCACCCTGGGCGATTGTGACACCCGACAGGAGTTTGTTCAACTCCTCGTCGTTGCGGATGGCCAGCTGCAGATGACGGGGGATGATTCTCGTCTTCTTGTTGTCACGGGCAGCGTTGCCTGCCAACTCCAGAACCTCAGCAGCCAAGTACTCCAGCACGGCAGCCAGGTAAACGGGAGCGCCTGCACCCACACGCTCGGCGTAGTTGCCCTTACGCAGCAGACGGTGAATACGGCCCACGGGGAACTGCAGTCCAGCACGGGATGAGCGAGACTTGCTCTTTCCCTTGACTTTGCCTCCTTTTCCACGTCCAGACATGATTCAAGTTTTGGATAGTACGTACGAAAGCAACGGTTGCCAAAGCGAGCGAACGATGCGTGTGCTG
>JBHNNM010000580.1:0-1536 GCA_048563625.1 Gammaproteobacteria bacterium
GAAGTGGGGTCAATCCGGGTATTCGCCCAGCTGAACTGCAGCAGATTCCGGCCTTTTTTAATGCTGATCTGGCGGGTTTCCCGTACCAAGGTCAAATCTTCAGCATTATAAATGGTTAACTGTACCGCATCGCGATCCGGCAAGGTGGACAGGTCAAAATTTTTGGCGCTGGTAAGCACTGGAGATAATAATGCCAGTATGATTAGTAGGAATATTAAGTTTTTCATAGCTCTTTTACCTTGTTTGATTGGTTCTTATCTGGCCCGCGTTATGGAACTGGAAAAAAGATTGTTGAACAGAATATTTAAGCGCGGCTGCACTTTAACGGGTTTGCCGGTTTTACTTTTTGCTGGCAAGGTGATCTCATAAACCACTTTATCGGCTGAGGTCTCATCCTTAAGCGCTCCGGTTTTAAAGCTGGTATCCTTGCCAATTTGCCATTCTATAAATGACTGGCTGTCATACAGACCCGACTCCTGTTTCAGATAAGCTAATGACTCTTCTATGGTGAGAGTGACCGGAGTATCTTTGAAGCTCTCTATTTCATATTTCACCAGTACATCCATGTTATACAGATTGCCGTTAATTTGTTTACGCTTTTTACGTTCAATAATACGCCGAACCACCACATCCCGGGCTTTACCGACAAACAGTTTCTGCTTGTCATCCACTGCCGTATATTGCCCCTGATCCTCACCGATAAACACCGAACCACCCTGTTTGTCCTGTTGATAAATACGATATTTACCTGCAGCCAGTGGGCTTTTTCCCAATTTGTGTGACGTATCATTGTGCAGCTGGTAATGCATCAGTACATTTAATTTATCCTGACTTCGATCCCGGTAACCCATAGCAGCCGCATTAACCGTCAGGGTCTTTTCCACCGGCACACTGGAAAATTGCTGATTAAGATACTCCTGGGTTTCATTCATACCGATTGACAGCTGCACCGGGCGACCGTTACCAGTATTGAGTCCGGCATTGAGAAACTGTTCACCGGACTGATTGTTAACCCGGATATACTGCAACAGCTCCATAGCGGTTTCATCGGCATTAACTTGAGCCCGGTAGTGGTATTGCTTTTCAAGACGATGAATCGCATAAGAAATGCGCACCCTAGCGCTACCGCTCTGGCTGGCGGACACCTGCCAGGTCAGAGCCGATTTCATTGGGCGGGTAACTGACGGATAGCACATTAACCTGCAAGGACTGTGCAGAGGCCGTATCCGGCAGCACTCTGAAAACAACGGTTTCAGGTTTAATAGCTGTATTCTGCCAGGAAAAATCAATACTATTGCGGCCTTTTTTTAAAGGTACAATACGTTCTTCTTCAATTATGGTGGTGTGTTCATTTTCCAGCTGAATTTCAATATGCTCACGAACCGGCAGGCTGATAAGTTTTATACGGGCATAACTGTTTACGGATAAAGCACACAGGCTTAATGCTATGGCTCCGTAGAGGCGGCGGTAATGCATGGTTAACTCCTTTTTTAAAACGATTTGTCAGTATAGACGCAACATTTGTTAAAAGGGGTT
>JBHNNM010000581.1:0-1535 GCA_048563625.1 Gammaproteobacteria bacterium
CGGGCTATCATGGATACGGCCAGCATAATACCGAACCCCGTACCTGCCGTAATTAAAAAGAACAGCAGGATCTGGTATTTTACGGCTTCTACCGGCGGTGTGCCTGAGAGGATCTGGCCGGTCATCATGCCGGGCAGGCTGACCAAGCCGGCAATGGCCATGGAGTTGATTATGGGGATCATACCGGTACGGATACTTTCAGCACGGATGTCCTGAATGACTTCCTGATAATCCTGCCCCAGCATCAGTCTCTGCTCAATAATTAAACGCTGCTGGTAAACACTCTGGTTCAGTTTATCCATGCCCAGGGAGATACCGTTCATGGTATTGCCCAGCAGCATGCCCAGTAATGGAATGGCATACTGAGGAGAATACCAGGGTGTCGGTGCCACAATAACCAACAGGGCCACCAGTGCCATGGCAAAAGAGGATAAAAATAAGGCACTGGTGCCGATTTTAAAGCCTACCCAGCGTTTCAGGGGGTATTTCTGACGGGCATTAATTTCAAAGCCGGCCACTAACAGCATGACTGCTGCAATACCGCCTAGGTAAAACAGATTGGTATTGGCAAAAATCAGTTTCAGAATATAGCCTACCAGTAATAACTGTATAACATTACGACTGGCGGCAATCAGCAGCTGCCGGGCAATATTAAGCTGCATCATGAAACTGGTTATCGCCAGCATTATGATCAGGATAGAAGCTATAGCCAGATCCCAGGGCGTCAGGTGTATCATGCACATTCTCCCTGTAGGGGTTTATGACTGTTTTTATGGATAGTATAGTCGCCTTCATTAAGCACTAATATCTGGTCACTGACCCGCTCTAACTGCTCCTGATCATGGCTGATCCACAAAGCCGGTATTCTGTGCTCACACTGATACTGGCTGATGAGGCGTTCCAGCAGGCTGCGGTTTTCCTTATCCAGATTGGCGGTCGGCTCATCCAATAATAATGCCCGGGGCTGGTTCATTAAAATCCGGATACAGGCCAGACGCTGTTTTTCACCGCTGGAAAGATGGGCTATCTGCCAGTTCATAACGGTTTTATCAAAACCGAAATAAGCAAATAATGTTTCATCAAACTCACTGAAATGCTCTCCCACCCGGTCATACCACCACTGGCTTTCAGCCGGCAATAAGGCCACTTTTTTACGCCATTGAGGAGCTGGAATCGACTGAGATTCCAGTTCACCCAGATAAATTTCTCCCTGATGCGGCAGCATATCGGCAATGGCTTTTAATAATACCGACTTCCCAATCCCTGATGCCCCGCTCAGTCCCATACACTGGCCTTCCGGCACCGTAAAATTAAAATTCTGGGTAAGTTTCGGGGTAATCGCTGCAAGGTTTAAATTTTTAACCGTTAGATCGGTCATAAACTCCCATTGTAAAAATTGTTATAAAAACGTTTGATTTTAGGGGCTGTTGATCTTTTGTGGTTAAAAAATAGGCAGCATGGTATTTGTTAAACAAGTATAATGGTTTTGTGAAAAATCAACATACAAGAACACTTACCATGCCAAGAACTATCTT
>JBHNNM010000582.1:0-1531 GCA_048563625.1 Gammaproteobacteria bacterium
CATGCATTCTCAGAAGACAATGCAGCCCTGCTAGAAAGAACAGAACCAGAAAGAAGAAAAGCACGATCGAAGACGAACGAAAAATCCGTGACAAAAAGAAAAGAAAAATGAGCCCTCAGAATAGCTGAAATCAACCGAATCCCTAAAGAGAGCAAAGCCTAACAACAACCCCCATAAAGAACTAAGTATATGAAAACGGCCCTGCAAATTGCTAAGAACGGAGACCCAGAAGATAGGAAGGCCAAAGAACAAGCCCGAGCTGAAAAAGCTAACAAGTGAACGGATTCGAGCTCTGCAAACTGCTCAGAAGACAACCCCACAAGAAAACAGCTGGGTCCAAGATGGCTCAGGTAAAGAGCGTGAAAAAGTCGCACTCAGAAGAGAGAAAGGAGCCCTACATAATTAAGAGAAAGCAATCATACTAAGTAGTAGAAGGGGCAAAACCACTAAGCTCAGTAGGCAAAGACCTAACAAAAAGCCCCTCAAAGAATTGTTTTGAAGAGAACTGAGCTGTATAAATGCTATAAAGAACAGAACCACTAAGAACCGGGTAGAAGAAGACTTAAGCAAATTCCCTATCAAAAAAAGAAAAAAGATACTAAAGAGACAGTCAAAATGTTACGTCTTTGTAAAGCAGGTCTGTTTTTCTTACGGTGAATCACCGCGGACCCCTCCCCTTGAGGGAACTTCACTCCACCGACGAAACATTAGCGTGGAGAGACCCTGGGGGATCTTGAGCCTGTTTACAGCCTGTTTACCATTATGGGTGAAATCATCCCGTCAGAGTCGCTGTCACGTGTCACCTACACAGGAATTAACAGCATGCATTCTCAGAAGACAATGCAGCCCTATACACGGAGTACTAGAAAGAAGAGAACCAGAAAGAAGAAAAGCGCGGTAGAAGAAGACTCGCAAAGAAGCCCCAGGAAAATTAAGAAAAAACGAGCCCTTTGAATAGATGAAATCAACGGAATCACTAAAGATAGAAATGCCGTAGAACAAACCCGAAAAAAGAACAACGTATATCAAAACAGCCCCGGAAAAAGCTAGGAACAGAACCTCTAACGACAGTAACTGGCCCAAGCTGAAAAAGCTAACAAGTGAATGGATCCTACAACGCCCTAAACAGAACAGAACAGAACGACATCAAACAAGAACTGAGTGGAAAATGGCCACAGGAAATAAAAGGGAGGTAATTTGGTGTTTTATGCCCAGTAAACCAGAACGGTTATATGAGGGCGAGGAGAGAGTGAGAGAAGTACTATATAAAGAAAAGCTGTGATGCAGACAAATACTCCTAGTTCAGGAGCTGTGTGAGAGTCGAGGTGGCCGTCCTGGACTGTCCGTCCTAACGAGCCTTCTGGTTTCCGTGGACGTAAAGAATTATTGAACCGTGCTTCGGCATTGGTCACAACTTGTCCCTAATATGTCAACTGACATCCGAAGACATTAAGCAACACTTCACCACCAGTCAAGCTGCACGGACGCGCCTGCAGACAGTATTTTTTCCGGTCCTATAACACACCTACTT
>JBHNNM010000583.1:0-1527 GCA_048563625.1 Gammaproteobacteria bacterium
CTTCTGTAGTTACCATCTTTGTTAAATTGTACGACTCTTTTTAACCGTCGGCGTACAGGACGGCTCAGTTCCGTTATAATATTATTCATATTTAAGCTTTGTTTGATCAGGTTTTTTTGGTAAATTTCTTTGATCGATAAACAAAGCTTAAGTTCCATTTATATGGACACCATTTTGGAACAGTTATTTAGAGCCCAGACTGCACCAGAGTTAAATACATAGCGGGCCACGACCTGAGAAAAGGTGACTACAGTCATGGCGGTCAGTAACAGGGCTATAAAACCTTCTTCAATATAATCAATAATTTTGCTCATATAAAAACCTGACCTGTAAATCTAAATACGCTGAACAGTTATAATTGCATAAAAAAATCCCCGACTAATATCACTATTATTACACATTAGTGATATTAGTCAGGGAAGAGGTCAGTACAGATTAATTATTGCACTTAAGTGCGGCATCAATATTTTCCTTGCCGATATCCGCTTCAAATTTTTTCCAGACCGGCTTCATGACTTCTGCCCATTGTTCAAGCTGCTGGTTGGTTAAAGTATGGACTTTGGTACGTCCTGAGGCAATGATAAACTGCTTGTCTTCTTCAGCCGCTTCCAGTGCCCAGCGGGTTTCCTTAGCGGTAACTTCCTTGATAATGGCACTCAGTTCTTTCTGAATATCTTCGGGTAAACTGTCCCAGAACTCAGTGCTGGTAACCAGAACATATTCCAGAACACCATGGTTGGACTCGGTAAAGTCACTCTGAACTTCATAAAACTTCTTAGTTCGGATATTGGACCAGGTATTTTCCTGACCGTCTATAACACCGGTGGACAGGGCATTATAAACTTCAGAGAAGGACATTTTCTGAGGATTGGCTTTAACAGCCTTGAACTGTGCTTCCAGAACATCAGAACTCATAATACGGAATTTTTCTCCGGCAGCATCATCAGGTACCAGCAATGGTTTATTGGCGGATAACTGCTTCATGCCGTTTAGCCAGTAGGCCAGTCCCTTGATGCCCTTATCTTCTGCAGCGCCTAATAAAGCCTGTCCCTGTGGGCTATTGGTAAAATACTCAACGGAACTGGCATCCTTAAATAGAAAAGGTAGATCAAAGATACCCCATTTTTTGGTGTATTTGCCGAACTTAGATAGTGAGGGGGCAGCCATCTGCACATCACCCAGCAGCAGGGCTTTTAAGACTTCTTTATCATTATAAAGCTGGGAATTAGGAAAAACCTCGACTCTGACTTTACCCTTAAGGCGTTGTTCCACCAGTTCTTTAAAATAATTGGCAGCCTTTCCTTTGGGTGTTTTTTCTGTAGTGACATGAGAAAATTTTATCACGATCTCCTTGGCCATTGCGGTTTGTGAGAAGGTGAGAGTAAGTAAAATTAAAATTGCGGTCGTTCTAGGGGCTGTTGATCTTTTGTGTACAAAATTTAACCATTCCACATAGGAAGCCACACCATACAACAGCCTAACGCTAATGTACTGGCATAGTTTCTTTCCAGCTTATCATAGCGAGTG
>JBHNNM010000584.1:0-1527 GCA_048563625.1 Gammaproteobacteria bacterium
GTCTGCGCGTGCGCATGTGTGTATGCGTATGTATGTGTGTGCGTACCTGCGTGTGTGCGCGTGTGTGTGTGCGCGTGCGAGCGCGTGCTTGGAGAGAGAGAGAGAGAGAGAGAGAGAGAGAGAGAGAGAGAGAGAGAGAGAGAGAGAGAGAGAGAGAGAGAGGTGTACGCACCAGCCTCAGTCCCAAGAGAGGCTGCACTGAGTGTGAGTTTCGTTTTTATTACTACAGACACTTTGTAGATGCGTGGCGTGCGTGCGTGCGTGTGTGTTTTGGCTGTTGGTCAGGCACTAGAAACGCCGTGTTCGGCGTATAAATTCATGTACTTTTTTAAATATGAATTCGTTTTGGTGGGTTCCAAGCGACCGGTTACCAAAGAGTAATATTTGAATGTCTAAATAATTATCCTCTATCTGCATAAGTGTGTCTCTTCGTATATCGTGATAGTTGGGACATAATAACAAAAAGTGTTCTGCAGTTTCGAACGGGTGGCCGCAAGCGCATGACTGGTTTTCGGTTAGATGTCGGTTAAAAAGATCAAAATTTAAGTCACTCATTTGAAGTCGTAATCTACAGTGAATTATTTGTTCCATCCTTTGGCCGGAATAGTAGTAACTAGGGACCTTAGTATCGTTATTAGTTAAATAGCGCTTAAACTCACTAAGAGAAGAACTTTCTTGAATATTTACTGGTAGGTTGTTCCACAGGAGAGTAGTAGAAGGGAAGAAAGAGTTACGGTATAGTTCAGTTCGGAAGGAGGGTATGATACGTTCATAAGGTCGACGTCTGTGGTATGGATTAGTTGTTGAAACTAGGGGTGGGAGGAGGTCTGAGAGATAATCTGGACAAGTATTGTTTATCATCTTATGGAACTGTATCAATTTGTGTCTTTTACGTCTTTCTTTTAAAGTACAAAATCCCGACTCGTTGTAAAGTTTTTGATGACTTGTTCCCCGGACAGAACCAGTGATAATTCGTATGGCTTCAAGATGAAGGTTTTCGAGCATGTTAGATTGTGTATTAGTACAATTATCCCAGATAATATCAGCATAGTCAAAAAGTGGAAGAATAAAAGATTTATACATTATTTCAAGTGCTTTTCTTCCTAGTTTATATTTGAAGTGTCGCAAGCAGTTAATGAGCATATTTACTTTACTAGAAATGTTACTGATATGTTCGTCCCACTTGCAGTTGTTTTGAAGAGTGATTCCTAGATGTTTGTGGTGTGGTTTATCTTCGAGCACTACATTCCCAAATGTAAGTTGGTGTATCGGTTTTGTATCACGTTTAATGTTTACAAGTTCTGTCTTTTCTTCATTGAATTTTACTTTCCAAAGTTTTGCCCAGTCACTGATTTTTACTAGATCACACGTAAGTATTTCGGCTCTAGTGTCTGGATTCGTGAGGCCTAATGACATACTAGTGTCATCAGCAAATAGTTTAATGATGGACTCAATACTGTGCCCGATGTCGTTAATGAATATTAAAAATAAGAGGGGACCCAGCACAGATCCTTGAGGTACACCAGC
>JBHNNM010000585.1:0-1513 GCA_048563625.1 Gammaproteobacteria bacterium
ATCATATTCAGGCCACTGGCTATGTACGCAAAGCTAAGCTACTCAGGTCTGAACAGGCAATCTACAGTCTGTTCGGCCTGAGGCAGAAACTGGCCGATACTCTGGACAGGGCACTGGCTGAGGCCATCGGTTCCCGTGCCGACATTAGCCCACAGCAATGGCAGTTATTGATGAGAACCGGCACTAATCATTTAATTGCGATATCCGGTCTGCATATTGGTTTATTGGCGGCGCTAAGCGGAGCCATGGTGTTTTTTATCTGGCGGCGGATTGCTTATTTAAACCTCAGATTTCCCGCCTTTATGGCAGCCAGTGTGTCTGCTTTACTGGCTGCCGTTGTTTATGTTGCCCTGGCCGGATTTGCCATACCTACGCAAAGGGCGTTGTTAATGTTGCTGGTGGTCTTTGCAACTGTGATGCTAAGGCACCTTTTATCCTTCTTATGTCCTGTTAACCGCCTTATTGCTGGTACTTCTGGTCGATCCACTAAGTAGTCTTTCTTCTGGTTTCTGGCTATCATTTTTAGCCGTAGCTGTGATTGTTATGGCTGTTTCGTCCAGGTTGGCGTCCGCTCAAGGCAGAGCAGCAAAAATTACCGCTCTGGTGCGTATCCAGATGGTGGTTTTTTTAGGCTTACTGCCACTGACGGCCATCTTTTTTAATCAGTTTTCTTTGGTTGCTCCTGCTGCAAACCTGGTTGCTGTCCCATTTATGAGCCTGTTTATTGTTCCGCTTACTCTTGCCGCTGCCGCATTAAGCCTTATCAGTGAAGCTATTGCCGGTATAGTGTTTAACGCCTTGGTGTATCCTCTGGATATTTTATTCGAATATTTGAAGGTTCTGGATAATACCTCGCATAGTGTCTTTCATATTGCCGGTTTTTCATTACTGACAGGCAGTTTGTTGTTCGCTGGTCTCTGGTTGTTAATGCCCAGGGGCTGGCAATGCTGGTTCAAACCCGGACACATAGTCTGGTCTTTGATACTGGAGATAATTATTCACAGCAGTTTAATATGGCAGACAGTGTAATTATTCCATTTTTGAATTACCGGGGAATAAACAGTATTGACCGGTTAATTATTAGTCATACTGACAGGGATCATGCCGGTTCATTTCAGCCGCTGTATGAGGGATTCAGCATTAAATCGGTTATGTCCGGAGAAGCGGATTTGGCAATATTTAATGGTTATCCAGTTAAAGGCTGTCAAAGCGGTCAGCATTGGGTTTGGGATGGTGTCAGATTTGAAATCCTGTCGCCCCTGTCAAAAAATGGCCTCGCAACTGAGGCTATAAAAAATAACAATAATCTTTCCTGTGTTTTACTTATAACCACAGCTAAACAAATACGCTACCTGCTGACCGGGGATATTGAAAAGCAGGTCGAACGGCAATTACTTATGCATTATCCTGATTTAAAGGCCGATGTACTTCAGGTACCCCATCATGGCAGTAAAACCTCTTCAGGAACCGATTTTATCAACCAGCTTGAGCCGCAAATGGCATTATTTTCCTA
>JBHNNM010000586.1:0-1507 GCA_048563625.1 Gammaproteobacteria bacterium
CACTCGCTATGATAAGCTGGAAAGAAACTATGCCAGTACATTAGCGTTAGGCTGTTGTATGGTGTGGCTTCCTATGTGGAATGGTTAAATTTTGTACACAAAAGATCAACAGCCCCTAATGTCCACCTGGGCAATGGTATATTTTTTTAACTTCTGATAAACCGGTAAGCGTCTGAATACATCACCATGCAGTTCCTTACATTCAGCACAATCAGCCTGCTCAAATAAAATCATGACCGGACGCTGACTGGATTCTATCAGTTGTTTAAGATTATCTGTTTTAACAATAAACTTTTCTGTAAACAGACCTGATGACCGCTTTGCCGTTTTCTGCTTATTTTTCTGACTGTCTTTTTTCTGTTGATAGTATTCTTTAAACGTCGGGATATTTTTATCACCACTGGTCAGTTTTTGTTTTTTTAATAATAAATAATCCAGAACCACGCTAAACTTGTCCGGTGCATAATAACCGTTCATACGGAACATGGGCCTGCCCTGGGGATCCAGTGCCACCAGAGTGGGGGTAAACATAACTTTCATCCGGCGGGCAAATTCTTTTTCAGTTACTTCAGTTCCATCCATTAAGGTAACAGGACGATCACCCCACATATTGATTTCCAGCACGTCATAATGCTGTTTCATTTTATTGACAATATCTTTATAGGTAAAATTAACTTCCAGCATTTTTTTACAGTAAGGACAGCCATCCTGATGAAAATATAAAAAAATCATTTTATTACTGGCGTTTGCATCATCCAGATCATCCGGCAGATCTAGAAAGCTCTGTTTAAACCATGATGGTTTGTCATAAAAGCCGGGGTTAACCAGTCCTTCTTTAAGCTGCCCCTCACCAGCGGCATTGACCGGATTGATAAAAAATAGTAAGGGTAAGAGTAATGTTGACAGGTACGTCGGTAGTAAAATATTTTTCATTATTATTCTTCCAGGTTTATTTTTAATTATATTTTATTTTTTGGTTATTTTTTGGCGATTTATTAATGCTTTAAGCTTTTAGATAGACCGGTAAAAATTTAATCAGTTCTATAGATATACTCAATATTCGCGATTCGCGGTCAAAATTCCATCACATCTCTTTTTCAAACAGGCAATCTTTCTCCTCCCCCTGCGTCAAAAAGCAGTCACCCTTTCTTAAATCAAGCGCACAGACAATATATACAATTGTTTTTATTAAACTTTTAAACAATTCGATATTGTTGGCATGAAATAAGCTTAACCTGTTATAAATTGTTAAACGGGTAAAAGAAAATGGCAAATCCAATATTATCTAAATAACTGTTCCAAAATGGTGTCCATATAAATGGAACCTAAGCTTTGTTTATCGATCAAAGAAATTAACCAAAAAAACCTGATCAAACAAAGCTTAAGTATGAATAATATTATAACGGAACTGAGCCGTCCTGTACGCCGACGGTTAAAAAGAGTCGTACAATTTAACAAAGATGGTAACTACAGAAGACGGGCTAAAGCCATTTTACTCCTGAATGAG
>JBHNNM010000587.1:0-1503 GCA_048563625.1 Gammaproteobacteria bacterium
TAAGTATAAATGCAGGTTTATTTACGTATAGAATTCAGGGGACAAACCTGTTGTCCGCCCTGTTCAGCATAGACACTGCTGATTTCAGGAGCCGCTCTTAACTTTTGTACAATGTCAGTATAACTTTCGGAACTGACGTTACGGTCAAAGTGGATAATGACTGAACCATCTTTATGAACATTATAGGAAGCATGGTTATCCAGATTTTGCTCAAACAGCAGGCTGGATACCCGCTTATCAGCGGCATCCTGTATTGCTATTTCCTCAGGGCTGAGTTCATTGGACTGGCAGGCAGTTAAGAGCAGTATATTAATTATTGCGATAAAAAAATAGTGTCTATGCATTGCAAGTCCCCCGGTAAAAGCATACATTGAAGCCAGTAAATTCAGTATAGAGGCAGCAGGGATAATATGAAAGTACTGGCCGGTGATATTGGCGGCACCAAAACTAACCTGGGTATTTTTGAAGTCACAGAGAATAACGGTAATAGTCAGGTTAATTCCCTTTATGAACAGACCTGGCAGAGCGGTGGCCATGCTTCACTGGCCGATATTTTGAGCCTGTTTCTGGCTGAACCGCAAGTTCAGAAACTGGCTTCAGCCATACAATACACCTGCTTTGGCGTGGCCGGGCCGGTGCAGGATAATCATTGCCAGGTAACGAACCTGCCCTGGGCCATTGATGGGGCGCAGCTGGCTAAACAGTTCGGCTGGGAAAAAACAGCGCTGCTCAATGATCTGGAAGCCAATGCCTGGGGTATAGCGGCATTAAAGCCGGATGATTTTGTTGAGCTTAAGCGGGGTAAAAATACACTGGGTAATGCCTCCATTATTGCCGCCGGTACCGGTCTGGGTGAAGCCGGACTGTTCTGGAACGGGCAGCAGCATATCCCCTTTGCCTCTGAAGGCGGGCATACTGACTTTAGCCCTGCCAGTGAAACCGAGTACCGGCTGTCTGAATTTTTACAGCATAAGTATCCTGAGCATGTCAGCTGGGAACGGATTGTCTCCGGTATGGGGCTGGACAATATTTATCAGTTTTTATGCCATGACCAGGGTGTTCAGCCGCCAGATTGGCTGGTAGAAGCCATGAAGAAGGGTGATGCCGCAGCCGAAATTTCCTTGGCGGCACAGGCAGGTAAAGATCCACTCTGTGTACAGGCACTGGACTGGTTCTGCTATTTTTACGGGGTAGAGGCCGCTAACCAGGCCTTAAAAATCATGTCCCTCGGCGGTGTTTTTCTGGGCGGCGGTATTGCACCAAAAATCATAAAACAGTTACAATCAGGCCGGTTTATGGAAGGTTTTACCCGTAAAGGGCGCATGAGTCATTTAGTGGAAGCCATGCCGGTTAAAGTGATAATGAACGATAAAACCGCCCTGTACGGGCCGGCCCTCTATGCGGCAGGGCCATTAAGCCGTTAAGTTGCTGTTAAATAATTAAAAAAGCCGGAAGCAATGGTTGTTCTCCGCTTTAATGAGTGAGATTTTGTCCAAAATAGAA
>JBHNNM010000588.1:0-1502 GCA_048563625.1 Gammaproteobacteria bacterium
CAACCATTATTGAAATTGAAGGAGAAAGTTACCGAAGAAAAAATAAAGGAAAATAAACAGGCACTCAACCGGCCATCGTAATTGTCGTTAAACCGGACAAGATAGTTGACGCGGGACAGGTAAGGCATCGGTATATCTGGCAACGGCAATATGGGCCAGTAAGCTAGGTGATGCAATACTCTTTTCAATGGGCTGAGCCGGTTCAGGCGCTGTTTTAATGCCATTGTCACACTGACGGCAGGCGTATTTGACCCGAATGTGCTCTATAACTTTAATCTGCGCCGGAATGATATCCGGTTGTTCAGAAGTGTCTTCTCCGATTTCATGCAAAGCATGACCACAGCCGCAAACCTGCTCGCTTTTGGGTAATTCGTAACGAATTTGCTCTCCGGGTAGGTCTTTGGGTAAGGGTTTGCGACCGGGCTTTTTCCGGGTATAGGTAATGGTGATTTGAGCAGAGTCTGCTTCTGTATCATCCTGATGGGCGCGTTCTTCTTCCGCTATAATGCTTTCGGCTTCATTAAACAGCTCGGCCTGTGTATCTCCACTATCCTGGATTGCAGTTGAGCAATGGTTTTGTCGGTTGATGCGGCAGTGGATTTCATGGGCTGTATTATACTACAGCAAGTATAATGTTTCACCGTTAAATCAATGCAACACCTTGTTTTTGTTTGGTTTTTTCTGCGCTTTTTCAATGCTTCAGCCGTAGTTTTGTCAGCCAATATGCGTATACTTTAGTCGAGGGTGAGCCTGAACTTTTTCAATGTTTAAGCCATCCGGAAGCCAGTTTAATTCCCGGTGAGTTAAACTGACAGAGGTCTGTCCTCTTAACTCAGGCCATTTAAAGCGCCCCTTTTCCAGACGCTTATAATACAGCCAGAAACCATTATTATCCCGGTGCAGAATTTTAAGTTTATCCCGGTTAGGGTTACAAAAGACAAACAGGCTGGCGCTGAAAACATCCTGCTGCAGAACTTCAGAAACCAGCAGGCTTAATCCGTTTATCCTCTTTCTCATATCGGTGGCACCACAGGCCAGGTAAACCTGAGTGTTTTGATTAACACGCAACATTAAGCTATTTCAGTAAAGACAGTACTTGCATAAAGGTCGGCTGGTCAAAGCCTGGCTGGATTTCCAGACTTAAACCATTGGGCAGGTTTAAAATCAGACCTGAAACGGTCTTATCCTGAACAACCTGCATCGGTATTAAGCTCTCACTATCATCTGACTGACTCAGAAATTTGGCTTTGTAGTAACTGAACATATGGGTTTTAAGGTTGTGCTGTTGACAGTATTGCTTCTGAGTCAGGCCGCTGGACTGCCAGGCCTGTAGGTGTGTACGCATTTCTTCATCTCATTCGTGGGGCATGGGATTACCTTTTATGATTATGAAATTATAAAAAGTAATAGTTTGAAGGATTTTAAGGGGTGGGGGTAGGTGGGATTATTGGGTGCTTACTTTTATCCATTGACTAGCCAATAACCATTCTGGAAAACAGGTC
>JBHNNM010000589.1:0-1502 GCA_048563625.1 Gammaproteobacteria bacterium
TCAGCGGTTTTCCAGAGAAAGATCATATTGTTTACGATAAACATCGATGAGATCCAGCATTTCTGCAAAACCAATTATTTCTTTATATTCCTGGGTTAAAATATGAGCCGAGGCCTTATTCGAGACTCAACTTTATCAATCGTCATATTCTGGTACAGTTTGTCAATTAACAGGTTATTAATAAACTGAACTCTGACACAGGCTCCCCTTTTCTGCAAGACTAATTTAACCACAGTTTCAAGCTGCTCATCCCGGATCAGTTCAAAATCTGTAATGGAAAAAATACTTTCTGTACCGTTTTCATTAATGCCCTTAAAGAAATACAGCATAAAACTCTGGTTGTTTTTGGCTGAAGCCCGTATAGCCCGTTCATGCAGCTGGTTTAACCGCAGGGGCGTCGTCAGAAAACGAAAATCATAGCCATGACCTTTGATATACAGTTTTTACGCCAGCGGGCACGGGGGTTCATTCAGGCCGATGTCCCGTATGTAATGATGGTTATTTCGATCCCGGGTAATAACTATGGGGATGGTCTGAATATTTTCATTAACAAAAGCCTCATAAAGAATAGTACTGACATAATCAATCTTGTCTTTAATACAAAGCTCAAGTTTCTGTTTATTACGGTTAACCAGGCGGGTAAAAAACCGGTTAATTTCAGGGTGACAGGCACCATTATTGCGAATAACACCAAGAAACAATCCGTCCTCGGTACGCCGGGCAATCATAACTTTATGGGGAATATCTTTTAGCTGGGTGGAAATGCCTTTTATCATCAAGCTGGAAAAGGTGATCTCAAGTTCACTGCCCTTCTCTATATCTACAACCTGTTTAATAAGCAGTCCCAGACCGGAACGGGAAAAGTCCACCGTTTTTGCTGACCAAGTTTGATTATTATAGCGGACAGAAACATCCATCTCATATTGGTAACGGGGATCATAACGATTATGACCTATGCCAAAATGAATAATTTCCGGTTTATGCAGACTGGCTTCGTCAATATATTCAATTAACTGACCGTCGGCCATGCGTACCCACTGATTGCCTCTGAATACCGGGATATCCACAGGCTTACCACTATCAAAATTGAGCGGCAGAGAAAAAAAGGCCTGTCTGGAATAAACCTGGGTGATATCAGAAAAAATAACCTGGGCAATAGACTCCTGTGCCCGCTGATCGATATTGCTGGAGGCAGTACTGTCAATTTTCTGAATTTTGCTCAGCATGGAAGTGATTTTTTCAGCAGCCGGTTTTTTATTTAAATTGGTCGATGCTTTATAAATACGGCCTTTATGGTTTTAAGCACCCTGGCCAGTACATGGGCCATATCGTGACAATTTTTAATTTCAAAATGAAAAATTGAATTTAAGGTATTATTTTTATAATAAGTGAATAAAATGGCTGACTGACCGGATCTGGCCAGTTCTGCAAACTTTTCTATACGACGGGTCAGGCAGAACAGTCTGAAATCCGGATATCCCCTGCCTGCACTGAGATAGTCA
>JBHNNM010000590.1:0-1500 GCA_048563625.1 Gammaproteobacteria bacterium
TCGGCTGCCGATCGAGACAACAGCAAGAGGCCCTCCTCAAAACTAAAGTGCTCGGTGGAGTCAACGTGGCTTGCTCCATTCCACAGCCAACAACTGAGGGGGTCATCAGACCAGTACCAACAAACGTAGACTGCCAATTCCTGGTAGACCGTTCAACCATAAAAGAAGTGCGCCGCCTGACTAACCGGGACGGCACACGATCCCAGGCAATCAAAATCACCTTCTTTTCACCGCAGTTACCCAGCAGTATTAAACTGGACTACCAGGAGTTCGTGGTGCATGCCTATGTGCCACCGGTCAGGCGATGCACCACGTGCAACAAGCTGGGCCACCTTAAGGCACAATGCAGGAGCACAGTGCCGGTGTGCCCACGCTGCGGCAGTCGGGGCCACACGCCTGACGTGTGTCCCAACAAACTTTGCTGCCTCAACTGCGGAGGCCCTCACTCGGCAGCCTACCAAGGCTGCCCACAACAACGTTTGCGCCTTATCGCAAACAGAATCCGGTCTGGGACCTTTATCCCATACTCGGAAGCCCTTAAACGAGCACACGTAGAAGTAGAGGATAGGAAAAAGCCACTACAGCCGATAGCAGAGACTGCGCCGCACGACCCCTTCTGGCGTGAGGAGCCCGCAGTCTCAAAAACATTCGAACCACCAAAACGTAGCTACGCGGATGCTGCGGGGAACAAGGTTCAAACTTGTGTTCCAGCTATACTGAAAACCCCCACTGTACTGGCCGCTAGGGCCCTAAAAACTAAAGCCAAAAAAACCCAAATTCAAACGAATATAGAAAAGCTCCGCCTCAACAGACTGGAGCAACAACTGATCGAGAGAGTCACAGAAAAAGTAGTTCATAGTGTTCAACAACGCCTCACTGCCACGGTGGCAACCCAAACAGAAAGCCCACGGGCAGTGCCAATTAAAACTGTAGCTGTAGAGGTCCAGGTAAACTTGGAAAACAAGGTGTCAGTTGCCACCCAAACTATACAGCTGGACGATGGGTGGGTCTCTGAACCCGAAATCGAAGAGCCAATGAACCAACAGCCAAGCGTAAATCACATCTTAGCACGCTTGTGTGCACTAACGGAGGAATGTCTTAAGCCTAAGTCACCCCCTCAAGTAGCTCAGGTCGTCGTGCCGCCAATGCCGCCAGTGCCGTTTGAAACGGTAAGCAGAAAGAAGAGGAGAGGGAAGAAACAGAAAGACAAAGACGCTAACTTTGGAGATATGTCAAACAAATAGTTTTAAATACTCCAACTTTTTAACCTAATCAGGTAAAACTATAGTTGTTCTTAAATAAATGTCTTAAAAGTAAATATAATTCTCGTTCATAGTTATGTTTTAACCTACAGTCTTTTAAAAAGTTAAGTTACTGTCAGCAATAGTTGTTTTTAAACTGGTCCTAGGAAGGTTTTTATCCGCATTTTAATGTAAATTTTAACTTTTGAGGAAAATAAAATACAAATTTTAAGGCCACTAGGGCACCAAATTTCCAAAT
>JBHNNM010000591.1:0-1498 GCA_048563625.1 Gammaproteobacteria bacterium
TTAGGGGATTGATCACCCAATGTCCATAGAAGTTTCAAAATACCGACCACGCCCTTTTTTGCCCTGTTGGCCATGTCTTCATGAGCGTATGAGAATGTTAACCCTGTAGAAAAAATCACCCTTAAATATTTATACTGGTTTACAATTTCTAGTTTCATTCTGTCATAGAACCATTTCTCTCGTGCCGCAATGTGCCCACCATTTCTGAACACAACCACATTTGATTTCTGTAAGTTTACAACAAGACCCAGCTTTTTAGCAGTATCCTTCAAAATGTTGAGTTGCTGCTGAAGACCAATAACAGTGTATGACAGGAGAACCACATCATCAGCAAAAAGCATGATAAGTATTTGAATTAATTCAGGCGACAAAGTAATCCCATGTTTGCCATTTTGTATAATTTCAATAGCAAGTTCGTTGATGAAGAGAGAAAACAAAATCGGGCTGCATATATCGCCCTGCTTTAGACCACGAGGACACATAAAATCTTGCGTAAGGTCGCCACCTGCACGAACTCTTGTTTTGACAACATCATACATACTTTGTATAGCTCTGTACATTTTTCCTCTTACGCCATTCTTCCTGAGGACAGCTTCTATCGACCAAATCAAATGCTTTTTGAAAGTCGATAAAAGCAACATATAATTTACCGTGGTTAAGGAGCTGCCTCTGGACTAGAGCTAGAAGAGTAAAAATATGATCGATCGTACTATAATTTCGTCTAAATCCAGCCTGAGCCTCATTAATTAGTCCATGTTCTTCCACCCAATCTGTCAGGCGTTTATTTAAAACATAGCTGTATAACTTTCCACTGACATTCAAAAGCGATATACCTCGATAGTTATCAGGAGAGTTTTTGTTACCTTTCTTGTACAACGGCTGAATCACGGATTCAGACCAGGCTAACGGAAACATTCCTGACTCAAAAAGTTTGTTAAAGTATTTCGTGAAAAAATTCACAACACATGCATCAGAATATTTATACAATTCTCCACATAAACCATCCGGACCTGGGGCCTTGTTACTTTTTAAAGCTCTGATTGCATCCTGAACCTCTAATGCTGTTATATCTTCATCTAAAGTAGCCGATACACTCTCCAGGTTAACTGAAGAGTCACCAATAGAATCAAGGTCAATACCAGTAACAGTATCACCATTAAACACATAATAAAAATGCTGGAACCATTCCTGGGTGGTAATCGTGTTTTGCACTGAAGCATCCTTACAGGTGGCTGATTTGATAGTGTTCCAAAATTTTCTGGAATCCATTGCACTGTCTTCGAGAATTTTTAGAATCAGTTTTTTTTTTTTTAATGTTCGGATTTCTTCTCTTTCAAAGTATTTTTGTCTTTTTTTCTCTGTTCTGAATATTTCTTACTTAGATCCGCTGTTTCGATCGTATTGCAAGCTTTGTTGTAGTTTCTCAAAGTTTGTCGTAACAAACGCCGCTTTACTCTGCACTCATGATCAAACCAAGGGTTATTTTTATCGTTACCAA
>JBHNNM010000592.1:0-1497 GCA_048563625.1 Gammaproteobacteria bacterium
GTTGTTGAGAGTATCGATCATTTACTAATTGTTGTATCTGAGTGGACGAGCGGGGACTGACTGACGTACGTGTGTGTGTGTGTGTGTGTGTGTGTGTGTGTGTGTGTGTGTGTGTGTGTGTGTGTGTGTGTGTGTGTGTGTGTGTGTGTGTGTGTGTGTGTGTGTGTGTGTGTGTGTGTTGTATATAGTTACGATTGCTGTACGACTGACTGATATACTGTGGTCTCCTCCTTGCCTGACTCCGCTGCCTGTCGCATTCCTTCTACCACTGCACACCGGCATCACACCTGAATTCCAAACACATTCCTCCCACGACTCAACAGGATATCCTGATCTGTGTTGTTGAAGACAAAGCTTAGGTCAAGAAGGGTCAGGACAGAGATCTGATCAGAGAGGTTAGCGGTCAACATTTTGTTAAAAACACGAAGCAGTGACGTCCCCGCACTATGGTCAGGTCTGTACGCCGACTGAAAAACACGCCAATGGTTGGTCTGCTCAAGGTGCGAGAGCAGTAGAGATAGCACAATTTGTTGCCCAAGACTTGAAATCCAGCGTATTTCTTCGACACAGAATGGCAAAGTGTACTGAAGATACGTTTCAAGTAGGGAGTTTCACGAACATATATACCAGATAACAGAAACAGCGGAAAGGAGAGAAACTTGGTTCTTTTACGTCCAGTCAACCGTGACAGTTACATGCGAGCGAAATACATTTTATATAGACAAAAGAACCGTTACATCAGAGATGACCTCAAAGCCGATTGGTTAGTTAGCTGGTTGTTGCTTTGAGCCCAGTGAACCAGATAGAGTTATATCAGGACTAAAGCCGGAACAGACGAAGAACTCAGACTTAATGCAGAGACTCTGACGAATAAGAAATAAACAGCGAATAGAGCAAAGCAAGTCAGGTACATCAGGGCTAAAGCCGGAACAGACTAAGAACTCAAACTTAATGCAGAGACTCTGACGAATAAGAAATAAACAGCGAATAGAGCAAAGCAAGTCAGGTACAGACTTTGCCTTGAAAGATGAGAGAATAAGCATTGTTGTGAGACTGTATGGTGAGTAAGTAACTTGGTGTTTTACGCCAAGTCAACCAGTATGATTTTACAGTTATCATGCTAACAACATATATCAGTAAGTTGCACCAACAGAAATTGATGTTAAAAAATAAAACTTGTTTGCAGTCAACTAACAACCATAATTATATACAGTTGTGTCTATATCCACACTAATAATTAGCTTCACTTGATCTATATGTCATATTCACATGACCACATGTACACGCATATGCTAACGCATTCATACAGCCTAAATGTCGTATACTCTCACGATGATACTCTAATAATATTGTATAGAAACTCTCGCTTTCTTTCTGACAAACCTAATTTAGCTATCACACAAACTTTCGATGAAGTGTTGCTTTACATCCACAGAAACCGTAGGTTTATTATGACGGGAGCCCAGGACGGCCACCTCGACTTTCACACAGCTCCTG
>JBHNNM010000593.1:0-1493 GCA_048563625.1 Gammaproteobacteria bacterium
AAAAATTAATATAAAACAACTATCTGATACCTAATGGCAAAAAATAAATCCCGACATTCATTTTCACCGGAACAGTCCTCAAAACATCATGCTGGCTCACCAGAAGAGGATGAACATTATATCAGTAAATCCCAGGCTAAACGCGATGTTGAGGCCATGCAGAAGCTGGGTGAAAAACTGGTTAAATTATCCCCCAATGAGCTGGATAAATTTGATCTGGAAGAACACCTTAAAGACGCTGTTCTTTTTGCACAAACCATTCGCAGCCATAGTGCGCACCGGCGCCAGATGCAGCTGATCGGAAAATTAATGCGCCAGACTGATACTGAAAGTATTCAAACTCAATATGAACGCTACCATAACCAGTTAAGTGAACAGACAGTGCAATTTCATCAAATTGAAACCTGGCGGGATCGGCTGATTAAGGAAGGCGATACGACGATTAATGAATTACTGGCCGAATACCCACAACTGGAACGTTCTCGGCTTCGGCAGTTGTTAAGAAATATTCACAAAGAGACTGAACAGAATAAACCACCTAAAAGTGCCCGCCAGTTATTCAAATACCTTAAAGAAGTCATGCTGGAGTCAGACTGATAAGCACTTATACATCTGAATACCCAACTGATTTATTTAGGTTAAATGACAGGGCAGCCGGATATGTTCCAGCACCGGAAAACTCTTGCGGATCTGCTTGAGCTTGTCCGGTTCTATATCACAGATAGCAAAGCCTGAACCTCTGGGTAAACTGTCCATTACACCACCCCACGGATCAATGATCATACTATAACCAAAGGTTTCCCGGCCATTGACATGATAACCACCCTGGGCTGAAGACACCACAAAACACAGGTTTTCTATAGCTCTGGCCCGGTTCAGTACTTCCCAGTGCGCTTTACCCGTGGTGGCTGTAAAGGAAGAAGCCAGGGCCAGAATTTCCATACCCTCTGATGTCATTTCCCTGAACAGTTCCGGAAAGCGCAGGTCATAACAGATGGCCAGCCCCAATTTACCGAAAGGGGTATCAACCACCACGACCTGGTCTCCAGCTTCTGTAAAAGAGGATTCATTATAGGCTCCACCCTGTTCACCAAAATCAATATCGAACAGGTGAATCTTGTCATAACGGGCAACCTGCTCACCCTGAACATTAAATAACAGACAGGCGGAACGCACTTTACTTGGTGTATCACTGACCAGCGGTGTGGTACCCCCTACAAGCCAGATATTATGCTCCCTGGCCGTATTTGATAGAAAACTCTGAACCGGTGTCACATCATCTGAATGAATAGCTTCCAGCGGTGGTTCTGCCACTTTCAGAGTATCCTGTTCGGACATTCCCATATGGGCAAAATTTTCCGGCAGAACCACCAGTTCAGCCCCCTGTTTAACGGCATCCTGTATCAGTCGACCGGCTTCACTCAGGTTTGCACTGACATTTGGTCCAGAAGCCATCTGAATTGCTGCTACTTTTGACATTTTTCCTCTAAAAT
>JBHNNM010000594.1:0-1492 GCA_048563625.1 Gammaproteobacteria bacterium
CTGAACGCTGAACGCTGAACGCTGAACGCTGAACGCTGAACGCTGAACGCTGAACGCTGAACGCTGAACGCTGAACGCTGAACGCTGAACGCTGAACGCTGAACGCTGAACGCTGAACGCTATGCTCTTTCTCAACGCTCAGCGCTGCTCTTCCCCCCCCGACATCTGCGGCCGCTCCTGCGCTACAATCCTGAACTGTACCGACTGATTCCCTCGTATCCCTCTTAATACCGCAATATCCCCCGGACTCAGGTGAGTGATTAACCGCAGGGCATCTTTAGCGGAGGTGATTTTTATACCATTTATATGGGTGATCATATCACCTACCTGAATGCCGGCTTTCTGACCGGGCCCGTTTTTCAGTACGCCAATGATCAGCAGGCCATGATCCACGACGCTGTTGAGTTGCTGTGCCAGCATGGGTGATATTTCTCTGGCCTCAATACCAATCCAGCTCCGGCGGACTTCACCAAAGCGGATCAACTGCTGCATCACTTCCTGTGCCAGAGTAGCAGGAATGGTAAAACCAATACCCTGAGAGCCACCGCTGTTGCTGATATTAATGGTATTAACACCAATCATTTCACCGCGGGTATTAACCAGGGCTCCCCCGGAATTGCCGGGATTAATGGCTGCATCGGTCTGGATAAAATTGTCAAAGCTGTTGGCTCTAAACTGGGAACGGTTCAGGGCACTAATGATCCCGGAAGTAACTGTATTACCCAGACCGAAAGGATTACCAATGGCCAGGACAATATCACCCACCTGTAATTTAGAGGAATCACCGAAATGTATAGTAGGCAGATCTGCAGCGGTCACTTTTAGTAGCGCCAGATCGGTTTCCAGGTCACGTCCTACCAGCCGGGCACGTAAATAACGGCCGTCCTGTAATAAAACCTCGATATCTTCAGCACCGGAAATAACATGGTTATTGGTTAATATGTGACCGGAAGATGAGACGATAACCCCTGAACCCAAATTGGTTTCTTCTTTATAGCGTGGCGGCGGGCGGCGGTTTTCAAGCAGGGCTCTTAAGGCCGAATTGTTATACAGAGATTCTTTTTGCTTAATCAGTTTACGGGTAAAAATATTAACCACGGCTGGTGCTGCTCTGTGTACTGCCGGTGCAAAACTAACGATGCCTTCTGGATATCGATTATTATCGACTGGGGCTGGTATTGACCTGTCTGGCTGTGGTAATTTAACCGTTTCTGATTTTGATGGCTGTCCTGAATCGGTCAGGAGATAATTATAGGTAATGGCCAATAAAAAACCTGCCAGTGCTGAGAGCAGGTAAAACAGGCTGGATGAGTAATTTTGGGTTGTTTTTTTACCGGTCATGGGGTTTATTTTACCTTAATATCTCGGGGTAGGCCTGTTTTGCTGATTAAAGAGCTGAATAATACAATAAATCTTCCAGGGCCGTTTGCATATCAGTCTGCTCAGAAATTGTGTTTTATATGGATAAGTGTTAATAATTTATGGTTAAAAG
>JBHNNM010000595.1:0-1491 GCA_048563625.1 Gammaproteobacteria bacterium
CTGCCAAGAGATTCTCAATCATAGAGGACCAAACACTCCATCGACAAAAATGAAAACTAATACACAACTATGACTTTTCCACGAATATCTGTTTGCTTAAGATTCACTCGCCTACCCTCTTCTTTTCCCGCTTTTCCCCAAAATTGTCTTTTTTTACACATAATAAAATGACATATTAAAAAAAAAAGTGCATCCTAAAAGATGTTTGCTTACTAAACCATTTTTAGCTGCAAAGAAGCTTTCAATCAACTAAAAATTCAAACTGGAAGATAGGACTGATTTTTTCCTGATTTTGTTGTTGTTGTTGCTGAATATTCACTGCAGTACAGCTCAATGTCAGTTATAATCTTTAAAATAAAAACTAAAATTAAAAATAAATCTGTAAAATCAAATCTGTAAAGCAGAAAATAAAATCTGTAAAGTAAAATATAAAATAAAATCTGTAAAATAAAAACTGCAAAATAAAATCTGTAAAATAAAAATAAAATCTGTAAAATAAAATTAAAATCTGTAAAATAAAATCTGTAAAATAAAAAAATAAATCTGTAAAATAAAATAAAAATCTGTAGAAGAAACAATGAAATCTGTAAAATAAAAAAATAAAAACGAGTCAAATAAAGTCTGTAAAATAGAAAATGAAATCTGTAAATTAAAATAAAATCTGTAAAATAAAAACTGCAAACTAAAATCTGTAAAATATTATAAAAATCTGTAAAATAAAAATTAAAATCTGTAAAATAAAAATTAAATCTGTAAAATAGCCAAAGCTCGAATTTTCTGGAGTTTGCAGGCCGCCGTCTCAACACCTTCACCTCCCATCATTCCTGCTCGTCTCCCTGACCACCGTCAGCTGTACTGTCCTTCTAGACCTCTTCACCGAGTGACGACACCGGTCCTCCCATTCCCACCTTGCAGGTGCAGAGGGGTGTGACCGAACATTCACTCGCTTGAACGGCCCTGCCTGGCCACCCCAGTCCACGCCCCGGAATGTAGCAACCACCGACAAGGTTAACTTATTTATTTAATTTAATAAATTATTTTACTTAATTTGTGTTTGATTTGCTCACGCACACGCAGACACACGCACGCACACGCACGCAGACACACACACGCACGCACGCACGCAGACACACTCATACGCACGCACACATACACACACTCACACGCAGACACACATGCCCCTCCCCCCCCCCACTCACACACACACACACACACACACACACACACACACACACACACACACACACACACACACACACACACACACACACACACACACACACACACCACAAGCGTTATTATTAACTGACGTTGAGATAAATACGCACTACGGACACTGTACAGGCTGAAAAGGCGAGCGAATGCAGCAGCGCGCCCACGCCCCTTGCATCGTGTTTGATTTTTGAATGGCCCGTATGCCCACATTTTACTGGTATCTTCTTGGTGCCAAGTGTTGATTGTTTGCAGGTCTGCTACACTGAGCATATATAT
>JBHNNM010000596.1:0-1491 GCA_048563625.1 Gammaproteobacteria bacterium
CCTTTTCTCTCTGTTCATAAATGAGTTAGCATTACAAGTGATTGACAAAGGGAGACACGGTGCATGCTTTATGATCGACGCTTTTGAATTATTTATACTGCTGTTGGCTGATGACGTAATTTTGATGTCCGAAACTGTGGTAGGACTACAGACTCAGTTGAATAGTCTACAGCATGCTGCTTCTGAGCTTGAACTGAAAGTTAATATGAATAAGAGTAATATAATTGTTTTTCGAAAAGGTGGTTATTTAGGTGCTAGAGAACGGTGGATATATGATGGTGTTGTTATGCCAGCTGTGAATGTGTACAAATATCTTGGCATTTACTTCACTACAAGACTGTCTTTTGTTTCTGCTTGTAGAGACTTAGCAAGTAGAGCCAAGAATGCATTGGTGTGTGTTTTGCAAAAGCTATATTTGCTTAATAACAATTCATTAGAAGTGTTTTTGAAGCTCTTTGATGCCCAAGTGCAACCAATCGCACAGTATGGGTCTGAGTTATGGGGTCTTGATAAAGCGGCGATACATATTGAAAAAGTTCATTTGTACGCGCTGAAAAGATTTTTAGGGGTAGATATGAAAACACCAAATGACCTTGTGTATGGTGAGACAGATAGGTTTCCAATTACGTTGAACTCCGCCGTCAGATGTATTCGCTATTGGTTGAAGCTTACATGTATGGGTGAAGACAGATTGCCGCATAAAGCATATATGATGTTATATAATTTAGATGCCAGGGGTAAGAGAAACTGGGTTTCAAATGTTAGAATGCAATTGTTTCAATATGGCTTTGGATTTGTATGGATGAATCAAGGTGTGGGAAGAGTGAATGAGTTTATACACGCTTTTCGTGAAAGACTGATTGACTGTAGATGGCAGGATTGGGAAGATCATGTTCAAACTAGTGACAGATTTAGTATGTACAGAAGTTTTAATAGCATTTCACATTGTACCAAAACATATATAACTATGAATATGGATAGACATTTGAAACGTATCATGACAAAATTTAGATTTGGTGTATCCGAGCTCTCTGTACATTATTATCGGTATAGAAGTCATGTTGAAAAGGATTTGAAATGTCCATTATGCGGAGAAGCTAAGGAAGATGAGGTTCACTTTGTTCTATGTTGCCCTATGTTAGATGACATTAGAAAGCAGTTTATTCCCCCCAAGTTCTGTAAACATCCTTGTCTTTTTAGGCTTAGTTTGCTGCTGGCTTCAACCAACCAGGAAATTGTCAGAAAACTATCAATTTTTCTGTATAAGGCTTTCAAGATTAGGGATACTGTTACTACTTAGTACTAATGAACCCGTTGTAGTTAATAGTTGTCACCTATATGATGCAAAACTAAACTTTTTTATTCCTTTTTTATGGCTTTGTATCAAACTGTATGTGCACCCCTTCATGAAGGGCCATGGCCTTTATATGAATAAAACATCAATCAATCAATCAATCAATCTATTAATCAATCAATCAATCAATCTCTCTC
>JBHNNM010000597.1:0-1490 GCA_048563625.1 Gammaproteobacteria bacterium
CTAATTATGGAATTTCATCCTGATGGGTAAATCATTGAAACGAAATGATAAAATCCTTAAAGACATACCTATGAATCATTAATAGTAATTAATAAAGCTCTCTATTATAGCATAGCTAGTTTTTTGTCTAAAGAGAGCCTGTTTCTCAAAGGTTTAATACCGTTTGCTTAATTTTTTAGTTCTATCTGCCAAGCTTTGGCATCAGGATTCCAGTCCGGCAGTACTATGCGTCTGGCTGCCTGGTTGTTGAGATTGAAATGGTGCAGGTCTGGCCTGTGGGTATGACCGTGAATGAGTATTAAAGTATTGTTATCAAGCATTAGTTTTTCCACGGCCTGCTGGTTTACATCCATGATTTGTGTGGGTTTTTGCTGACCTCTCTGTTTGCTTTGCTCGCGCATGGAATGGGCTATGGCAATACGTTCTTCAATAGAGCGGGACAGAAAATCCTGTTGCCATTGAGGATTGTGGACCATTTTTCGAAATGCCATATAATCGGTATCATCGGTACACAGCTTATCTCCATGAGAAAGCAGAATGGTTTCCCTACCCTGTTCTGTCTCAATGTCCAGAGGAAAGGGATCGGGAATTAACCGGCATTTTGCCGCCTGTTCAAACTGCCTGCCTAGTAGAAAATCCCGGTTGCCGTGCATGATATAAACCTCAATACCCTGTTCATTGAGGAGTCTGAGGTTTTCAATAACATCCTGGTAAAAGGGCAGGGAAGCATCATCTCCCAGCCAGACTTCAAATAAATCGCCCAGAATATAAAGCGCCTTGATCTGGTTTGCCTGTTCCAGACAGGAAGCTATAAATTGATTGAAGCAGGTGTGAATATCCGAACGTGCGGGGTCGAGATGAAGATCGGAAATAAAGAGCGGTTTCATAAAACAGGGGCCGCTGTACGGAACAGCAGCCCTGATAATAGCTTAACTATTGTTAAACAATTATTCGACAGTAACTTTTTCAATGATAACATCTTCAACGGGTACGTCGGAGTGAAAGCCCTTGCTTCCTGTGGCTACGGATTTAATGGCATCAACGACATCCATGCCGTCTACAACCTTGCCGAATACACAATAGCCCCAGCCGTCCGGTGTTTCACTGCGAAAGTCCAGGAAGTTATTGTCTTTTACATTAATAAAGAACTGGGAAGAAGTAGAATGAGGATCCGGTGTTCTGGCCATGGCAATGGTGCCACGCTCATTGCTTAAGCCGTTATTGGCTTCGTTCTGAATATTACCGCGGGTTTCTTTTTCATCCATGCCCGGTTCCATACCGCCGCCCTGGATCATAAAACCGTCAATGACACGGTGGAAAATAGTGCCGTTATAAAAACCGTCTTTGGCATATTGCTCAAAGTTTTTACAGGTTTCAGGTGCTTTTTCATGGTCCAGTTCAATAGTAATGGTGCCATGGTTGGTTTGCATTTTAATCATAAGTTTTCCGTTTTTTGTAAATGTGTAGATATTGAGTTGCAAGCTATTGAA
>JBHNNM010000598.1:0-1484 GCA_048563625.1 Gammaproteobacteria bacterium
CGCCATTGTTCGTATCGGCGGTAATACTGAAGTCTATAAAAAAATACTTAAAAAGTTTATGGATGCACAGGAATCTGTTATCCGTGAGATAAAGACAGCACTGGAAAAAAATGATTTTGATCAGGCAAAACTGCTGGCTCATTCATTAAAAGGGGTAGCCGGCAATATAGGTGCAAGCGAATTGGATCAACAGGCAGAACAACTGGAAAGCCTTATAAAACAGGAAAAACCGACCGATCAGGCACTGGAAAAAGTGGATAATGAATTAGTCCAGATATTGATGAGCATTAAACAGGTTAAACTTTTTAAAGAACAAGTTGAGTCTGAGCCTGAAACGGATTCTGCAGACATTGATATAGATGCTGTTAATTCAATGATACTGGAATTAGAAAGCTTTTTGCAGGATGATGATCCGGATGCGCTGGATATTATGGATAAAATCTATCCTTTATTAAAAAACACTCCACTGAGCAGCAAGCTGGATTTACTTTATAAAACGGTTGGAAATTATGACTTTAAAACTGCATTACAGCACTTTGCTGAATTTAAGGAACAGTTTCATAAAGAATACCCGATAGACGAGTAGAATACATTACCTGTGAATCTGATATTTTAGTGCAGGTGATTGGCAGAATACTGACCATGAATAACGATGAACTCAAACAATCACAAAGCCACAATTCTTATTGTTGATGACATACCTGAAAATATTGATGTATTAAGGGGTATTCTTAAAGATAAATATAAATTAAAAATTGCAATGGATGGACAGAAAGCCCTGAAAATTGCTAATAATGATCCAAAGCCTGATATTATTCTGCTCGACATTATGATGCCCGGCATGGACGGTTATGAGGTCTGCCGCCAGTTAAAAGAGAATTATCAGACCGCCGAATTTCCGGTTGTTTTTGTGACCGCAAAAGGTGAAATTGATGATGAGAGTCACGGCTTTGATGTCGGTGCAGTGGATTACATAACCAAACCGGTCAGTGCGCCTCTGGTGTTAAGGCGGGTTCAGACGCATTTGAATTTATATGATAAAAAACGCCTGCTGGACAGTCAGGTAAAAGAACAGACTAAAGTTATTAATGAAACCCGTTTTCAGATCATTCAGCGTCTGGGGCGTGCGGCAGAATACAAAGATAATGAAACCGGTATGCATGTTTTGCGCATGAGCCATTATTCACAACAACTGGCATTAGCCTCAGGCATGAGTGAACAGGAGGCAGAACTGATCCTTAATGCCTCTCCCATGCACGATATCGGCAAAATTGGTATTCCAGACAGAGTATTATTAAAGCCCGGTAAACTGGACAAAGAAGAGTGGGATATCATGCAAAAACATCCTGAAATCGGTGCTAATATGTAGTAGTTCCGACCTGATCTGACAGTCGGCTTGACTTAGTGAGAGTTTCCCGTTTTGATTAAAGGTGTGAATCTTTATAACAAAACAAAAGGAGACTCTCATGTTTCATACTAACAAT
>JBHNNM010000599.1:0-1477 GCA_048563625.1 Gammaproteobacteria bacterium
ATTTTTTATTAATACCGCACCTTTACCCTGCACGGCATAGGCTCCGGCCTTGTCCGAAGGTTCTCCGGTACGCCAGTAATTTTCACATATTTCCCGGTCAATTTCTGAGAAAGTAACCTCACTAATGGAAATTGCGCTTAGAGTCTGGTGCTGATTAACCAGTAGCACACCGGTCATAACCTGGTGAGTTCGTCCAGATAACTGCATTAACATTTCAATGGCATGCTGATGGCTTTGGGGTTTACCCAGAATAGTATTATCTATCACCACTGCTGTATCTGAACCCAGTACTGGAATATTGTTATTATCGGTTTGCCGCAAACCATCCTGTGCTTTTTCCAGAGCCAGCCGTATAACAAAATCCTCCGGCAATTCCTCTGCCCGGCTGACTTCATCCACATTCTGAGTCACCACCTGAAATAAGACTCCCATCTGCAACAACAGTTCCTGCCGCCGAGGCGAACTGGAAGCCAGATAAATCTGCGGCACATCCGTCATAATGTAATCAACAACCTTTAGCTAAAAACCGATCAGAACCTTTTGTGCTTATTATTCCCTTAACACTTAACACTTAACACTAGCGATGATAAGGATGATTCTTTAAAATACTATACGCCCGATATAACTGCTCACTCAACAACACCCGCACCAGCGGATGCGGCAGGGTCAGCGGAGATAAAGACCATTTTATATCAGCCCGTCTGACACAGTCTTCACTTAAACCTTCCGGGCCGCCAATCAATAGTGCCACATCCTGCCCGCCATGCAGCCAGCCGTCCATTTGCTGCGCTAGCTGTTCGGTACTCCAGGCTTTGCCGTTGACTTCCATAGCAATAACTAGAGCACCTTTGGGAATGGCCTGCAGGAGCTTTTCACCCTCATTCTGTTTAATACGCGCCAGATCAGCATTTTTGCCCCGTTTACCCGGCGCAATTTCCACCAGCTTCAGCCGGCAGTCTGCCATCATGCGTTTGGCGTATTCCTGGTATCCCTGTTCCACCCAGCCAGGCATTTTATTGCCTACGGCCAGCAGATAAATATTCACCTAGCCCTGATCCAGAGACTGCTCCGCATCATCATCCACTTCCCAGATCCGTTCAATACCGTAATAATCCCTGACCTGGGGCAGCATTACATGCACCACGACATCTCCCAGATCCACCAGCACCCAGTCACCGGTATTCAGGCCTTCTACACCCAAAGGTGCCACACCGGCTTTTTTTGCCTCCTGTACCACATTATTGGCAATGGATTTAACCTGCCGGTCAGAGCGACCGCTGGCAAAGATCAAAACATCGGTGATACTACTGCGCCCGGTCACATCAAGTATATTGACATCAAAGGCTTTCAGGTCTTCCACGGCATTAATTGCCAGTGCTTTTAATTCATCAAGCTCCATTAAATTATTTTTACCTTATTTAATTTTCAAAAAGTTTTACAAAAGATCTACAAAATGGTTGTTCTCCGCTTTAATGAG
>JBHNNM010000600.1:0-1473 GCA_048563625.1 Gammaproteobacteria bacterium
GGCGATCATCCATCAGTTCCATTAAATCATTACGTTGTACCGCTTTTAACGGTTCCAGTCCCCAGTCATCAATGATCAGCAACTCTGTTTTGGCTAGAGACTGAAGTGTTTTGAGGTAAGTACCGTCTGCTTTGCTCTGGGTGAGCATCATTAATAACCGGGACAACCGGTAATATTTAACACTGTGCCCTTTCATACATGCCATATGCCCCAGTGCACAGGCAATAAAGGTTTTACCACTGCCACAGGGGCCAGTGATCAGAATGTTCTGAGCTTTGTTTAACCAGTCACATTGCAGAAGTGAAGCCATGACCGATTGCTGTAAACCTATGGGATGCAGATAATCAATATCCTGGGCATGTGCAGCCAGTTTAAAGCGGGCGGCTTTAATCAGCCGCTTTTGCTTTCTCTGCTCTCTTTCCTGGGCTTCGCTGTCGGCCAGTAATTGTATTCGCTGCTCAAAGGACAGGCCTTCATAGGTGCCCGGCTGCTCAATCTAGCCAGGCAGGGCATCGGCCATGCCGGTGAGTTTTAATTGTCGAAGTTGGGTAATGGTTTGTTCTAACATGCTGATACTCCCTGGTTAGTGATAGCTTTTGGGGCCACGAATGTTCTCATGAGACTGTGGTAATGAAGAAAGTTCTTTCTGTTCAAAGAAGTCAGGCTGTAACTTATCCTGATTGCTGAGCAATATAGACTTAATGTGCTTCAGCCGGTCGAGATTTTTATGATTGGCAATCTGGCAGGCCTTATTTAAACGCTCATTAGGATATTGTCGGGACAGATTGAGTAAGCCCAGGCAAACCCGATAAGCCTGCTCTTCATGCTGTTTTTGTTGTAACCGTCTTTTAACCCAGATAAGCACTTCATCACCAATATCCTTGGCCCAGTTCATTAATCGCCCTGGTGTCCATTGATGATGTTTCTTATGGCGCTCTGGCATATGAGCCGGTACGGTGGTGGTACCACAATGGTATTGCTTGGTATGCTGACAGATGCACCGGTTATGGAAGTACATCTCTATTAAGAAGGCTTTGGCATGCACTTCCAGTTTTTCACCCACCAGATGATGAGGTACTGAATACAGGTGTCCGTCAAACTGAATATGGTGATCCACATTGACTTTGACGGTTTTGATTTCAGTAAATTCAAACGCCTGTTTGGGCAGTGGCAGCAGTGCCGGTTTATCCAGCGAGTCAAACCACTGTTGCCGGGTGCCTTTAAGCTGCTTAAAGGGTTTGTTGTTGACCTCTTCAAGCAGGCCATGGATCTGCTGATTGAGCTCTGTCAGTGAGAAGAACGTTTGATGACGTAAACGAGCCAGGATCCAGCGTTCTATAATCTGCACACCCACTTCAGCTTTGGCTTTATCCTGAGGCTTTCGGGGTCTGGCAGGAACGATGGCTGTACCATAATGAGCCGCCATCTGCTGGTAAGACATATTAATGTCCGGATCATACCGACAGGCCCGGG
>JBHNNM010000601.1:0-1470 GCA_048563625.1 Gammaproteobacteria bacterium
GATCATACCCGAATAAAATCACAAGGAGAAATTCAGCGTTTAAGGTTCTCCCCTTCTTTGGAGAATAGTCACTATAAACAAACTCAATTAAAAGAGTACCTGATTTTTACAGAATATCTGGCTTATCAGATTAACCAGTATTGTGAGCAGATAATCAACCTGTATGGACAGGATAAAACAAATGGCCTGCCCTGTGAAAAAATGAGTTCCGCTTCGGATCTACAGAGTTTTGAACAGCAAAAAGAACTTAAAACAGGAAGCGAACAGATTAATGAAATGGAAGATGAGTTTATGGCCTCACTGGGTAATTTTGATGAAATGCTGCTTAAAGAAGAAGAAGAAATTTCACAAACTAGCCGGAAAAAAAGCAGCTCTTCATCTGCAAGCGGCCAATCTAATTCAAATTCTCAGGGTGGAAAACAATCAGCTGGCTCTGGTAAAGAAAGCAGTGGTGGGGAAAACAATAGCAGTAAAGGCAATAATAGCGGATCATCTGGAATGGGTGAACAGTCTGAACAGGGTAAACAGTCAGAAGACGGCAGACAGTCACAACAAAATGGTAAGCAGTCTTCCGGTCAAAAATATGGTGGAAGTGGCAGCGGTAAGGGACAGGCTCATAAACAATCAGGTTATGGCAATAAAACCTCGGATAGAGAAAGAAGAAAACTGGATGAAATTGATGATGATATTGTTGCCCGTCAGTTAAAAGAAGTAGCGGAAAAAGAAAACGATCCCCAATTAAAAGAAAAATTGTGGGAAGAATATTATCGTTATAAAAAAGGTTTAAATAAATAAATTAGAGTGCTAAGTATTCAGTGTATGTGAGTTTAACTGTCTACAGGTACTCTAATTTTTTCAGATTTAATAAAGCGAAGAATTAGAACAGGTAAAAACATGTTAAATAAAGAGGGAGCGATACAACGGTTTATTCAATCATTAATAATAACACTGACTGTTATTATATTCAGTGGATGTTCATCTATACCTAACCTCTATCATTATGGGGATGTTGAACATGGTGTTAAACCCATTATTGCACAGCATGAGGTAAATAATAAAAACCTGCTGGATGTCTCCATTAAAATGTTCGATCCTGGAAAGCTGCCGGAAGATGAAGATGATCGCCGGGGATTAAGTGAAGAAATTCGTAAGGCAGAAGCCCGTTATATGCCTATCCATTTAAAATACACCATGCAGAGAACCGGTTACTGGGGAAATGTACGTGTTGTTCCCGGAGAAAATGAAGGCAGTGAAATTCAGATAGAGGGAAAAATTCTTGAATCTAATGGTGAGGAAATAAAAGTAGCCATAAGAGTGAGTGATGCCACTAATAAATTATGGGGCTCTTCCTTCTCCGCACTGATGAGTGAAGAAAGATGCTAATACTCACAAAACCTGTTGAAATATAAAGCTTCTGACAGTTTTATAAGCAATAGGTAATATGAGTATCAACATCTCACCCACCATTTT
>JBHNNM010000602.1:0-1470 GCA_048563625.1 Gammaproteobacteria bacterium
TGTGACTGAGCTTAACCGCTGATTTAACAAACACAAAGTGCTCTGGAAAAGTCTCAGCGTTTAGGTAATCGAGGAATGTTTCACCAAGGCATACTATATCAAATAACTGAACGTACCTGAGAAATTCCCGATCTGCTAGTTTATCTAATAAGCCAGTCACATTCCATGCACAGATGGTAAACGACTCAGCCGGGGAAGCCTGGCTTTCTAGCTGGACGTCCCTTAGCTCCCTGGTGTTGTTTATCTCATCATTCCCAGAGCTGTCCGTACCAGAACTGTCACTGTCAGCAGTTGGCTGGTCACTAGCATTACCCGACTCTGCTTGCGGACACCGTTCAGTGCCGTTACCTGCGCGCGGAGACTGCTCGCTTTCACTGGAAATTCCGTCGCTGGGGTCCCCACTTTCATAAGCACTGTCAGCAGCTCCATGACTCCTAAGAGGCTGGCCTACCCGTCATGCGGACCGGTCGGTATCCATTCTCTGTGGGTGCGCTCCACCCGCATCCGCGGTCCCATGGTCCCTGACGCCTGCTCGACGCTTGGACACTGGTGTGTACTGTTGCCTGACCTCTGACCTCAGGACGCGTGACCACTGTCGGCGCTCCGTGCTCGTGCTAGGTGTGTTGATCTGACTGCCATCCCGACCAGTGTGTCGTCTGCTGCGGCTCTTGTGTTGCAATCTGTGTAGGTTTCCCCACACGTTGCTGTCGCTGTCGTTGTCGCCGGCCTCATTGTAGCGCTTTGTGTTTCCGCTGCCGTTCCAGCTCGCTGTGGTCTTACTCCTGCTTCTTCGATCGCCGTCCAGCTTCTCGATCAGGTTGGTCTGCAGGTTAAAGGTGAATGTGCCGTCGTCTGTCACCAGTATGTCAAACCGGAGTCTGGCTCGCTTCCCGTCCTTCCGTAGGGTCTTCATCATTGGCACCAGTGTACTCCTCTTGGTCTGCACGGCCTGGGAGAAGTCCTCTCTAACCGATATGTCTTTGTTGGTGCTGGCCAGGTTCTTGGCTCCCTTCAGTATTTTTTCTTTATCCTTGTAGGACAGGAGCTTGATTATGATCGCTTTGCCGACCCGATGAGCTCTTTCAATTGCAACACCATCTGTGATCTTCATGTCCGTTTTAATGATGTTCATCACCTTGTCTTCGCAGTCTGACCACGTCTCTCCCGCTGCTGTCGGTATCCCGTAGAACAACAGGTTGTTTCGCTTCGAGTGGTTCTCAGCTGAATCAAGTTTCTCTTCCAGATTTCTCAGTCTGTCTTTGATGAACTGGTTTTCCTCCTCCAGTTGTTCGACCTTGGTAGACATTTCTCCTACATCCGCTGACAAGACATCGTTGCTGTCTTCTAGAGTCTTCAACCGCTCATCCAATTTCTTCTCTACTTCGGCCAACCGCTGTTGAACTGCCGCCGTGTTGTGTGTTTGTTGTGTGCTCAGAGCGGCCTGTGCTGCTTCTACACGGTTCACAGCTT
>JBHNNM010000603.1:0-1470 GCA_048563625.1 Gammaproteobacteria bacterium
GTGATTCACAGTAAGAAAAATGACCTGCTGAAGAAAAAAAAAATGAAAAAAAGAAAGAAGAAGACACATTATGTCTGTGTCACAGCCTCTGGCTGGGTGAATTAATTTACTCGTAATTGTAAACAGGTCGTAAACAGGCTCAAGATCCCCCAGGGTCTCTCCACACTATTGTTTCATCGGTGGAGTGAAGTTCCCTCAAGGGGAGGGGTCTGTGGTGATTCACTGTAAGAAAAATGACCTGCTGAAAAAAGTGAAAAAAAGAAAGAAGACGACGCATTATGTCTGTGTCACAGCCTCTGGCAGGGTGAATTAATTCACTTGTAACTGGGCACAGGTTGTAAACAGGCTCAAGATCCCCCAGGGTCTCTCCACGCTAATGCTTCGTCGGTGGAGTGAAGTTCCCTCAAGGGGAGGGGTCCGCGGTGATTCACCGTAAGAAAAACGACCTGCTGCACAAAAACGACACTATGTCTGTGTCGCAGCCTTTGGCTGGGTGAATTAATTCACTCATAACTGTAAACAGGTCGTAAACAGGCTCAAGATCCCCCAGGGTCTCTCCACACTATTGTTTCGTCGGTGGAGTGAAGTTCCCTGAAGGGGAGGGGTCCGTGGTGATTCACCGTAAGAAAAACGACCTGCTGAAAAAAAGGAAAAAAAAAGAAAGAACGACGCATTATGTCTGTGTCACAGCCTCTGGCAGGGTGAATTAATTCACTTGTAATTGGGCACAGATTGTAAACAGGCTCAAGATCCCCCAGGGTCTCTCCACACTAATATTTCGTCGGTGGAGTGAAGTTCCCTCAAGGGGAGGGGTCCGCGGTGATTCACCGTAAGAAAAACAACCTGCTGCACAAAAACGACACAATGTCTGTGTCAGTCTTTGGCTGGGTGAATTAATTCACTCATAATTGTAAACAGGTCGTAAACAGGCTCAAGATCCCCCAGGGTCTCTCCACACTATTGTTTCGTCGGTGGAGTGAAGTTCCCTCAAGGGGAGGGGTCCGTGGTGATTCACCATAAGAAAAACGACCTGCTGAAAAAAAGATGAAAAAAAGAAAGAAAAAAAAAAGAAGAAAAGAAGAAGAAGAAGAAGACACATTATATCTGTGTCACAGCCTCTGGCTGGGTGAATTAATTCACTCGTAATTGGAAACAGGTCATAAACAGGCTCAAGATCCCCCAGGGTCTCTCCACACTATTGTTTCGCCGGTGGAGTGAAGTTCCCTCAAGGGGAGGGGTCCGCGGTGATTCACCGTAAGAAAAATGACCTGCTGAAAAAGAAAAAAAAGAAGAAAAAAATGAACAAAAAATGAAAAAATGAAGAAGAATGAAAAAAATGAAGAAAAAAAGAAAAAAAAGATGCAAAAATGAGAAAAAGAAAAAGAAGAAGACACATTATGTCTGTGTCACAGTCTCTGGCAGGGTGAATTTGTAATTGGATGCAGGTCGTAAACAGGCTCAAGATCCACA
>JBHNNM010000604.1:0-1469 GCA_048563625.1 Gammaproteobacteria bacterium
TTGCGCATCAGGGTAGGCCGGTGCAGTATGTGAAATCACGGGAAGGAATTATGCAAAGTATGAATGGGTGAGTTAAAGCACGGTATATTGTAACTTGGATGGATGCATGTTACTGAATACAATTTCCGCAATCAGTGAACTTGACTTACTGCAAAGACAGAAAAAGACAAGCAGTTCTGTTCAGGGGTGACAGAACTCTGACCTTAAATGTCGAAAAACTGAAAAAGAGTGTTCACAAACTCAACTAGCCACAGGTGCTTGCAAGAGCTGAATCTTCTTTGCTGTTGACAACTTTCCGCCTCGTATACCTGTAACAATTTTTCAAGTATATCTGGCGCCTGTGGCTGCATGGTCAACCCGAGCCCCCTCCATTTGGCCCGTGCTGTTCGTGCAGCTTTTACTGGCCACGTGATGCTTTTCTCAAGTTTAGTCAGTCATATCAGTGACATTGTGGCTTGTTGATTTAGACAGAAAATGTTGAAGTTAATACAAAAATGTCAAGGCAGCAGTAGCAGTTTCTCTTTGGCGAGATTTACAGGTCTGTTTTTGTCAGATTTATGTCGTTGTGCAAAGGCGTATGTTTTGTATGCGGACGGGGCGAACCGCGCGTGTTTGTGTCGAGCGAGGTAGGGTCAGTGTGACGTGACATGCGTGTGCCAGTGTGCTTATCTGCGTGTTTTTGTGGGTTGAATCCCAGGACAGTACCACAACTGAGCCTGAATAAGTTCAGAGCACCCCTAGGCTACCGCGGTTTGGTGCTAGGGTTAAACGTGTCTTGTTTCTTTCGCTCTTTGGGTACCTCCAGTGGAGCACGTGCAGAGCAAAACTCGACCAAGCGGAAGTCGCCGACATAATTACGTCACAATTTTTTTTGCTGGCACCTGTTTCTGTGCCTGCATTTTTTAAATTTTTGTTTAGCTGTAGCCGTTGATCTTGATGTAGTGCCAGAACTCAGACCTTAACTGTCGAAAAACTTAAAAGAGTTCTGCACAAACGAAACTAGCGACAGGTGCTTGCAAGACTGAGCTGAATCTTCTTTGCTGTTGACAACTTTCCACCCTGTAAGTTGTATACGAGAGAAATAACCGGTCAAAGAAGCTGCACTGTCACCGAGTTAATACAATGGTGGCGACTCCAGAACTCATTGTGTTTGCTGCGTGAAAAACGAGAGAAAACTCATAGTGGGTTCATAGAAGTTAATTGCAACTTCCGCCAGGATGACAAAAATGTAGAAATGTGCACCCAAGTATGGGGGGCGGGGGAGGGGGGTATAAATTTGCTCTTCTCATGGGACAATATAGATAATCAGTAACTCATAGTTCAGGAGCTGTGTGAGAGTCGAGGTGGCCATCCTGGGCTGTCCGTCCTAATGAGCTTTCTGGTTTCTGTGGACATAAAGCTATATTGAACCATGCTTTAGCATTGGTCTCAGCTTGTCCCTAATGATTATGTCAACCAACATCCGAGGA
>JBHNNM010000605.1:0-1461 GCA_048563625.1 Gammaproteobacteria bacterium
TAGTGGGTGAGATGTTGATACTCATATTACCTATTGCTTATAAAACTGTCAGAAGCTTTATATTTCAACAGGTTTTGTGAGTATTAGCATCTTTCTTCACTCATCAGAGCGGAGAAAAGCCATAATTTTCCAGGCTGCGTCCTGCAAATACTAATTTCTTCATTAGTTCATAATATTAATGCAACAAGGTTTATGCAAGTACTTATATAAAATATAAATACAGGGCCAGATTATACTTTGGTTAAAATATGTTCAATTTGAAATTTATAACCTCTGAGTATCCATTGAACGTGCTTCTTGATGAAGTTTCGGCAGCAGGGATGCTGCCGAAAAGCCTCCAATTAAATGTATGCTCCCACCCTAATATAAAGATGGATCTTATTTTATATTTTATGCAGCCATTTACAGTACCGGTGAAAACAGATAAAACAGGCGGCTGGCAGCACGAAACCAGAACGGTTTGGCATCAATAATATCCGGTTCTTCCAGGTAGCTGTTGCGCATATCTTCCTTTAGCATGTTTTCCACTTTAGCGGCAAAACCTTTATCGGCGACATAGGCCGCTACTTCAAAATTAAGGTAGATTGAACGGTTATCCAGATTGACGGTACCGACACCAGCCAGAACATCATCCACACCTCTTAGTGCAGCATTTTTTAAGGCCTGAATAATTTCCATATCCGGTACAAAATAGGGAGTCGCAATCCACAGGCGTTTACGGGCATGATTGATCTGGGCACAGTAAAACAGGGAGCAGACCGGCTTTTCATCGGCCGGCCCGGTATGCAACACCATAATATTCTGACTGACTTTATGTTCGGCTTCCCGCACCGACCAGTTTAGCTGGGGAACTTCACCTACACTCCAGAACCAGTCTTTAACAAAAGCGGCCTGTGTGGTCTGTACCGACGGGCCTTCGAGCATAATATGGGTATCGCGCCAGAACCCCAGATTTTCATCTTCGCCCAGATATTCCCGGCCCAGGTTCAGGCCGCCGACAAAGACTTTCAGGCCATCCAGCACCAGGATTTTTCGGTGATTACGAAAGTTAATATGCAGGTATTTTCTCAGTCCCTTATGACCATTAAAACTGCTGACCTGCGCCCCGGCACGTCTTAACTCCCTAATATAGGTATAGGAAAGCCGGTGTGAACCAATTTCATCGTATAAAAAATAGACCCGTACACCCTGCTGCATTTTGCGGGTTAATAATTTTCTGAAGGTTTCGCCAACATGATCATTATGGATAATATAAAACTGCAGCAGGACATAATCCTGTGCTTCTTCAATAGCCTGCAGCATGGCCTGGTAGGTTTTCTGGCCGTTAATTAATAGCTGTGCATAGGTATGATCTTTAGGAATTGAAATGAAGCCAATTTGATGATCAAATAGTTGTTATTCAGGCAATTATTCATCAACAAAAAGGCTTCAAATGAGAAGTACCACATTATCAAAAAAACT
>JBHNNM010000606.1:0-1457 GCA_048563625.1 Gammaproteobacteria bacterium
ACACACACACACACACACACACTGTCACAGACCAGTGCTTTTCGACAGCCGCCTCCATTCTGAAATCATGGACATGTATAATTATGCCAATATAAGATCAAGTCCGTGTCTGAAATAGCGTCCTACCCAGGGGGACTTCACTCTTCCGGATTATCTCCCCTGTTATTTCCGGAAATCGTCTATTAGACGAACATTTGCTTGGCGAAACTAGTTTGGGCCGGTATTCGGTGAACCCGAAAAAAGTTCGGCGAACATATAGTTGATTCTTAATTATGGTCCGATAATATTTCAACGAGAAATACCCTCAAATGAAACAAATTCCTTTCTGACTAATTTTAAATTTAGGATACACTGTATACCTCCCCGAACAAAATATCAAAAGTATATAAAAGGTAGGTAGGTAGTGTTGCTTAATGTCCTCGGATGTCAGTTGACATATTAGGGACAACCTGAGACTAATGCCGAAGCATGTAGATATATGCTTCAATATAACTTTACGTCCACGGAAACCAGAAGGCTCGTTAGGACGGACAGCTCAGGACGGCCACCTCGACTCTAACACAGCTCCTGAACTATGAGTAGTATAGAAAAATGTATTGGAGTTTTCATGTACTTTTTACGTCATGGAACGTCACTGGTGTGCGTGAAAACTGAAAAAATGCACTAGCTTTCTGTAAGCTAAAAGGGCCTAATGTTCTCTTGTAAAGCTGAATACACTGAGGGAACTCGCCCAGAGCAACTTTAGGTACTAGAAGAGTACGGAAAAGGTACCAAAATGGTACAATTAACATATGCAAATCAAGGCTGGAGGTGCACCTCGCCAACACTTTCTGAACACCTCTGTAGTACTCGTTCTGTTTGGGTATTCAAAAGGTGCTCGGAAAGTGTCTGGAAGGTGCATAAAAGGCACGCCCGGAGTACTCAGAAGGTGTCTTCAAGGTACCAGGCTGTCAATCACTGTCAATCACTTGCGTGATTATTATTCATGGATTACCTCCCGTAGACAAGCGCAGTTTCTGGCTGACTTGTACTAGTCTTGATCAGTCATGCCCCGTTTTGTCCTGACAACCCACATGACTGAAAGGGCCGTACCTCAGTGGTTAGCGCTATGGTGCTGATCCAGTGAAAGCGAAGCTACCGTGGGTTCAACTCCCGATAGAGAAAGCGTAATGGACCGTTTTCAGTTTTTCTGAGATACAGTTTGCACTAACACCGTTGCACTAGTCAGTTAAACACCCCATGTTCACATTCAAAAAGAGAAGTCTTAACGACACTGTGGCATGCACAAGGATAACGCATAATAGCAGCATGATAGCAGAATAATAAAACTACCGATTGCGTCTGCTTTTGGTGGGAAAAGTCTTACTGGGTGGTTTAAAATATTTTGGTCTATGCACTTGAAACAAATGATTTATTGATTTTAAAATAATAATAAAAATCTTCATACCAGCATACAC
>JBHNNM010000607.1:0-1450 GCA_048563625.1 Gammaproteobacteria bacterium
CTAATTTAGTTTCCACTGGCCAGTTCCCTCTCTTACTTTTGTATAGACCCTTATACTCATTAATAGCGCCGAAATGGTCAGTCCAATCAGTAAGCCGATCCAGAAACCCCGGGCACCCATAGGCTGGCTGAGCCAGTCAGTTAACGCCAGTATATAACCCAGGGGAAAACCAATTATCCAGTAGGAAACCAGAGACAGCAGCATGGGTATGGCAGTATCTTTCATGCCCCGTAATACCCCGGCTGAACAAAGCTGAATACCGTCAGAAAACTGGTATAGTGCGGTAAAAAACATTAAGGAAGAGGCCAGTTCAATTACCTGGCTGTTCTGAGTGTACAGACCGGCAATCTGCCCGGCATAAGTAAAAATAATCAGGGCGGAAATGGTGGAAACTGTCAGGCTGAATAGATAGCCGGCCCTAATGGTATCTCTGGCCTGCTGATATTGCCGGGCACCCATATTCTGGCCGACCTGAATAGTCAGGCTGATAGACAGGCTCAGAGGAATAATAAAAATCAGGGAAGAAAAATTCAGAGCTATCTGATGAGCCGCCACGGTAATTACGCCCATGGAGGCCAGAAACAGGGCTATTATGGAAAATACGCTGCCTTCAATAAACAGTGCAATACCAATGGGCAGTCCCAGTTCAATCAGACTGCCAAGTTCCGGCCAGTGCGGTCTGAAATCGGCTTTAAATAAATTAATACCCTGAAATTTTTTATTTTTGTATATCACCAGCAGCAGTATAAAAAACATGATCCAGTGGGTGATAGTGGTTGCCCAGCCGGCACCGACACCGCCTAATTTCGGGGCACCGAAATGACCGAAAATAAGCAGGTAGTTACAGATAATATTGCACAGCAGCCCGAACAGGCCGGTCAGCATAACCGGCAGAATATTGGCCATGCCTTCATTAAGGTAACGCAGGATTAAAAATCCGGCAATGGCCGGCATACCCCAGGCAATAGCCTGCAGATACTGGTTGGCAATGGGTAATATTTTTTCATCGACCTGCATAAAAATAAATAACTCATAACTGCTGTAAAGCAGAATAAAACCGAGCAGGCTGAGAGCGGAGCCAATCCAGAATGACTGACGAATACTATGGCCGATTTTCTCCGGTTTCTGTTCACCCCAGAATTGGGCAACAGTTGGAGTAATGGCATTAAGAATACCCGCAAAAAACAGTATTAAGGGGATCCAGAGACTGGAACCTACAGCGACACCTGCCAGGTCTGCAGCACTGGCATGACCAGACATCAGAGTATCGACAACCCCCATGGCCATCTGGCTGAACTGGGTAGCAACAACAGGCAGCATTAAGCGCCTTAATTGTCCAGCCTGTGACTGTCGGGTGGTTATCGTCATCTTTATTCCAGGTTATGTTCATCATTAACCGTAATGGGAATGGGTATTATAGGCTGGAAATTATGAAAATATAGGCTATATA
>JBHNNM010000608.1:0-1447 GCA_048563625.1 Gammaproteobacteria bacterium
CTTGTCGGGTGCTGAGAGATGCCAATAGCAGTCAACGAGTACATAGCCTAGAGGCTAATTTCAGTTGCTAATGATCCCCTCCGTTTTAATTTTCTGCTTTTTCGGCCAATCACTAATTAGTAAAGCCAGTGCATGTGTCGCCCCACCGTTTGCACCGGCCATTTATGAACAATCAATGCATGTTGCGTATTCTGCTGATGGTGAACACCAATTCTGATCCATCATGAACACCCATTCTGATCCATCATGAACACCCATTCTGTCTCATCGTGAACACCCAACCTTGCCCACACATTGGCGTACAGTCTTTTTACCCTAAGTGTTCACCATCCATCAATGATGAGCGTGTTTTTCGCATCGATTCACCCTTTAATTTCAGTCTGTGGGCATTGTGCACCAATCGATCTAAAATGGCATCGGCAATCGTATTGTCACCAATAGACTGATACCACTGATCTGTGGGTAACTGTGTTCGCCAAGCGTATCTCCGGCCTCTTTGTACACTGATACCACTGATCTGTGGGTAACTGACTGAGCATAATGGTTGATGCATGTCCATGGCGATCATCCATCAATTCCATTAAGTCATTGCACTGTACCGCTTTTAATGGTTCCAGTCCCCAGTCATCAATGATCAGCAGCTCTGTTTTGGCCAGAGACTGAAGTGTTTTGAGGTAAGTACCGTCTGCTTTGCTCTGGGTAAGCATCATTAATAACCGGGACAACCGGTAATATTTAACACTATGGCCTTTCATACACGCCGTATGCCCCAGTGCACAGGCAATAAAGGTTTTACCACTGCCACAGGGGCCAGTGATCAGAATGTTCTGAGCTTTGTTTAACCAGTCACATTGCAGAAGTGAAGCCATGACGGATTGCTGTAAACCTCTGGGATGCAGATAATCAATATCCTGGGCATGTGCGGCCAGTTTAAAGCGGGCGGCTTTAATCAGCCGCTTTTGCTTTCTCTGCTCTCTTTCCCGGGCTTCGCTGTCGGCCAGTAATTGTATTCGCTGCTCAAAGGACAGGCCTTCATAGGTGCGCGGCTGCTCAATCTGGCCAAGCAGAGCATCGGCCATGCCGGTGAGTTTTAATTGTCGAAGTTGGGTAATGGTTTGTTCTAACATGCTGATACTCCCTGGTTAGTGATAGCTTTTAGGGCCACGAATGTTCTCATGAGACTCTGGTAATGAAGAAGGTTCTTTCTGTTCAAAGAAGTCAGGCTGTAACTTATCCTGATTGCTGAGCAATATAGACTTAATGTGCTTCAGCCGGTCGAGCTTTTTATGATTGGCAATCTGGCAGGCCTTATTTAAACGCTCATTAGGATATTGTCGGGACAGATTGAGTAAGCCCAGGCAAACCCGGTAAGCCTGCTCTTCATGCTGCTTTTGTTTCAACTGGCTTTTAACCCAGATAAGCACTTCATCACCAATATCCTTGGCCC
>JBHNNM010000609.1:0-1443 GCA_048563625.1 Gammaproteobacteria bacterium
GTACCTAACCAGATATATAACGACAGGAACAGCCCCAGGCTAAGGCGCACCATGGCCGAGTAAAACTCTTTGCCCTGCTTGACGATTGAAAAAGGATAAAGTTTCATTAATTCCATTTTATATTTATGAGAGGATGGAATCCCTTCAGAACATTTAACTAATTTGTGTGTCGCACGTGCCTATCAATAAACGGATGGATACTGATGCGCTTTAAAAGGTTATTTTTACCTAATAAGCTCTGGATGTAAAATTTTTTATGAAAACCTCTACGAAAATCCTGGAAATTACCACTGAAAACAAATGCAGTTTCTGCCCTGGCACCAAATGCTGTCAGTATATTACCCAGCAAATTGATTCACCACGCAAAAAAGATGATTTTCAGCTTATGCTCTGGCAGATATCGCATAAAAATGTGGAATTTTATAAAGATGAAGATGGCTGGTTTCTAATGTTTATTACACCCTGTGAACACCTCCTGGAAGATGGTGCCTGCGGAATTTATAATGAGCGTCCGCAGATCTGCCGGGATTATTCCAACGATTATTGTGAGTATGATTCTCCGGCGGAAGAGGGCTTTGATCTGTACTTCAGAACTTACGATGAACTGCTGGCATACTGTCGTAAGCGTTTTAAACGCTGGGATAAAAAGCTGAAAAAAATGGAAAAAGCCGGTTAAAGCGCATGAATCTGCTACTGCTTCATGCCAGTGATTTTATTGCACCAGACAGGGTTAGAATTGATGATTATCGTTTTATTCATTTAAAAAAGATAATAAAAATCGTTACAGGTGAACATATTAAAGTCGGGCTGCTTAATGGCAATATCGGTTATGCCCAGGCTGAACAGCAAAATAATGAATATATTGAACTGAAGGTTAAACTGACAGAACAACCTCCTGTTGCATTGAATGTACACCTGGTACTGGCTCTGCCGCGACCCAAAATGCTAAAACGGATTCTTCAGACCATCAGTGCCATGGGTGTAAAACAGTTAAGCCTGATCCACAGTGCCAGAGTTGAAAAAAGCTACTGGCAAACGCCCTGGCTGCAGGCCGATAAAATGAACCAGCATCTGATCCTGGGTCTGGAGCAGGCACAGGATACCATTTTACCCCAGGTACATTTTTATCAGCGCTTTAAACCCTTTGTAGAAGATGTTCTACCGGGACTGGCAATCGGGCGGCAGGCGGTAGTGGCTCATCCTGGACAGGGAGATTTTTGTTTACAACAGGTAAACAGACAACAGCCTGTCATTCTGGCCGTTGGCCCCGAAGGTGGCTTTAGTAATTATGAAGTCAATAAGTTTATTCAGGCCGGCTTTAACCGTTGTCAGATGGGTGAGCGGATTTTAAGAGTAGAAAATGCTGTTCCGGTTCTACTGGGACGTTTGTTGTATTAAAGGATAGGACAGAGTAATAAATGTATCAGATAAAAATATTAATTA
>JBHNNM010000610.1:0-1439 GCA_048563625.1 Gammaproteobacteria bacterium
CATATTTGTACCAAGATATTAGCATGTTTTCTACTCACTTTTTGTTTGAACGTAATAACATTTTTAGTTTTCTATTCCCCGTCATTTATTACATAAAATCATTAAAACATTACTTGATGTTCAGCTTGCACGAGTGACTGAATCCGTCCATTAGCAGCGTAATTCGGAAGGCAACATTTTTGCATTCAGTGGTACAATTGTTTTGTGAAACAGATAATTGTTTTTCTGGCTTTAATTTTCATACAGTCCTGCAGCGATGAGGTATAGTGTGCAAATATACTGCTGTCAGCTCCAATTTGAGTTCATTGAATCAATGTAAAATAATGCATAATAACATTAACAATATTGTTTACACCCAACTTGAATGTGTTTGTTTTTGCTGTCGTAGCTTGGAAACCATTCAAACTGGCCAGCCATGTAGTCATGTTTTAGGGGATTTTTTAGTTTTTTGGCCACAACAGTGAATACTGAATGATTGAATCTGCCTGCTAAAAGACCACCTGTCTCTTCAGAACTTTACCATTGTCATACAGTCTTATATTTTGTCTGCTCTGCAGTGTGGAATTTCCCAAGGGGATAGTTGATAATGAGCCATTTTAATGAACATTAAACACTGTCAGTATTGCAATGATCCATTTTAATGAACATTAAACACTGTCAGTATTGCTATTATTGTTGAAAAAAAGCACACACCCAGTTTTAACAAACATTGTCACCTGTACTATGTTGTTTTCTTCTCAGAAGATAGTCACTGAACAAAAAAGAAAATTACACTTGCTGATAAAGACATGGTCAGTGACGATGAGATTTTTTCTTTTTCTTCTCTCAGGTGACCAGCTGGCCAGCATGGGAGCCAGGCAACCAGCCTGCTGTTCGGCATCCAGTCCCCCACCAGCCAGCTCCAGCAATAGGGGATTTTGTTGAGGCAGAAGTTAAAGGTCGATACAGAAATGTCAGTTTTTTTGCCAAGTTCCTGGATGTGGATAAAGCCAGTGGAGACCTCAAGTTACACTAGACTACCTGACTGTGAAGCCTGGGTCAGCAGACATTTTTGTGTGGGTGGATGAGTCTTGGCTGCCAAAAGAACAAATCACCAAGATTGTTCACCCACCCGTTCCCCTTTCTGGAATCTGCCTAGTCCTTTTGCTTTTTCTGTCATCATTTTTTCTACAAATGGTTGATTCTCCTTTTCCCCCAAGAAAACTCTCAAATATTTTTTGTTAAGGGTTAGGCTTTTTTGTACGGCTCTTGTTGAGCATCCAGATGACTGTTGGTAGCTTACTGCCATGTGGTATTGGTATTTTCCATTATGTATTTATATATATATATATAAAAATATTTTGAATTGTGTCCATTCCTATTTTTTATTTATTCTGGTATCAATAAATTAGATGGAATGGTCCATGATACCAGCATTTCCTAGCCTAAGGCTAATGTGC
>JBHNNM010000611.1:0-1439 GCA_048563625.1 Gammaproteobacteria bacterium
TCTTTCTTTCCTTCTTCTAAGTATCACTGAGTACACGTTGTTTTCTTTGACTGATCGCCCTGTCCACCCCCGCACCCGTCGCCATGATATAACCGTAATGGTGGACTCGGCGTAAAACACCAAGTTAATTACTTAATTACTTACTTACCCCTTCCAACCCCTCCCCCCCCCCTTCCCTCCCATTCGCGAAAACATCGCAAGATTAGAGACAACTGAGAAAAAGTTCGACTCTGTTACGCTAGGTCAGGCTATCGGTAGACTCAAAATTCATCGAAGACAGCGATGTCATCCGTGCAGAGAAAGAAAATGGTGAATTCTCCGTACGACACTTGGCAAAATGTTATAACTTCCGGTCCCATAAAAAAATTCCACCTACCCCCGCCCCCAACACACTCACGCACGCACGCACACAGGCACGCACGCACGCACGCACGCACACACGCGCGCACGCGCGCACGCACACACACATACACACGCACACAAGCACGCACACACACGCGAGCGAGCACGCGCACACATACACACACGCACACAAGCACACACACACGCGAGCGAGCGCGCGCGCACGCACGCACGCACGCACGCGCGCGCGCGTGCACACACACACACACACACACACACACACACACACACACACACACACACACACACACAGAGTGTCGGACGAGGGGATGGGCAGGGCTGTGAAAAACAGTTTAGAAATAGTTATTAAACAGGTGCGTCTTGAGGGCGGCTTTAAAAGAGGAGGTAGAATCAGAGTGGCGGAGTGTTTGAGGCAAATTGTTCCAGACAGATGGGCCAGCATAAGAAAAAGATCTTTCACCAAATGTTTTTGTGTTTACACGGGGGGTGACAAAGGTTCGTGTGTCAGATGCAGATCGTAATTGTCTTGCTGGAGTATAAGGTTGAAGGAGATCGGACAGATACTGAGGGGCTGTTCCAGAGATGGAGTTGAAGCAGATAGTTGAAATTTTGTATTGAATGCGATGTGTTACTGGTAGCCAATGCAGAGTTTCAAGAATAGGATGGATGTGGTCAGATTTCTTAGCTTTACACACAAGCCTTGCTGCTGCATTCTGAACTTTTTGAAGTTTGTCTAGTAAGTACTGAGGGCAACCTGAAAGCAAAGAGTTACAGTAGTCTAAGCGAGAGAGGACAAGAGAGCATACAAGGGTTTGGGTTGCTTGAGTGGTGAGAAGGTGTCGTATGGAACTTATATGCCTGATCTGTATGTATGCGGCTTTACACGTGTTGCTTATGTGTTGAGACATGCTGAGATTCGAGTCCAGGGTTACACCGAGGTTTTTAACAGACGACACAAATGGGACATCGGCGTCTCCGATGTGAATGACAGACGGCAAAGGACTGTGGACAGACATTCTATTTGAAAGTATGATCATGGCTTCAGTTTTGTTGTCATTTAGTTGAAGTTTGTTTGC
>JBHNNM010000612.1:0-1438 GCA_048563625.1 Gammaproteobacteria bacterium
CATACGTAGGTACTTAAGGAAATTATCGTTAAATTTCATATAAATACCTTCCATTTTTCATCGTTCTCCAGCATAAAATGCTGGTTCTAATGCATATTGTAAAATCCCGGAACACCGGTCACGTGCAGGATGTGCTCGTCTGGCATTTTCTTTTAAAAAGTCACAAGCTTCGCTGATCCGGTTAACCAATGCTTTTCGTCGTTGTTGAACAATGGCTTCAAGAATTCCGTACCACCAGGACACTGTCGTCTTTGATACTATCATCGTCGACATTTCCACCTTGAATATTTGTTCAATACAACCAGTAATAAAACGTTTCAGTGTCATTGATATCAAACTTGCCCAAATCAATGACTCTTGCAAGGTGGCTTTTTTAGTATTAAACCCATGTAAACTATTGTGCGATTTACACTCCTTAAAAAGGATTTCAATTTGCCAGCGCATACGGTATATATTGCTTATTTCCAGTATTGAGTATTCATCCCGTTTCAAATTAGTGACAAGATAAGTATGACGCTTTTCTTTCAAACTCCACAGGGCAATGAGTCTGACAGTTTCACCCTCTATTTCAACATCCATATCAACGGCCTGCCTTTTAGGAAGTCGTTTTTGTAAGGTGGCTAACTCCGGGGCTCTTTTCTTTACCAGTTGTTTTCCATCCGCACGTACCGCACTTGAAATTAATACTCGCTTTAAACCCTTGGCTCTTAAAACGTAATAACCACCCGCTTTATCCAGTCGAATTATAAATTCACCGGAATAGTAACCTCTGTCTGCCAGAAACAAATTACCTTTTAGTTCTTCAACGCCTGGTATCTCTGCGCGTTCTGAAAAGGTATCTGGCGTTATAGTTGCCTGCTCAAAACTACCACTTTTTAAGTTAATTGTGGCATGAAGCTCTACAGCAGCAGGACTGATTTTAGTAAATCGTCCTGGCCATATATGACTCAACTCGTTTTTAACCGCAAAAGAGCTTCCATCCTGAATGTAGATCTTTTTAAACCTGGAAAAATGACCTTTTTTGTACTCCAGGGCATTGTTTATCCAATAGGTAAAAACCTTATCTGAAATCACTTTCATCAGGTCGACCAGGGCCGGTTTTGACAACTGATTGTGAAAAGGTTTGTATCTCACATTTTGAGCTGTCAGTTGATTAAAGCTTCTTAAAATGTCGGATAAATAGAGTGTGTTTTTCTCACCCAATGCACAAATCATGGCTGTAACCACTTGAAAGGTCGTGATATTTCTTTCTCTTTTGGTAAAACCTGTTTCTTTACCAAGTTTGTTCAGTTTATTTTTGCTTAAAATCAGTTTTAGTTTTTTCGGGATTATGCTAATGTCCATTTGAAGCCTTTTGAAATGAGTAAATAGTTGTCTGGTAACTTCTATTTGATCATCAAATTGGCTTCATTTCAACTTCTAAAGATCCTCCCTATGA
>JBHNNM010000613.1:0-1432 GCA_048563625.1 Gammaproteobacteria bacterium
CGGTATCGGCTTCCTGGCGCGGCAAGGCCGGTGAAAAATTCATGAAGGGTGAGCCTAATCCCAACCAGTGGGAGATGTATGAGAAAAACAATTGTGTTTACCATTATCATCTTCCCAAGTCCTACCAGTATATGCGTAACTTTAACAAGGGGTATCTGCAATGGTCCAGAAAGCATCGTCTGACCCGCTTTGCCGAACCGATCACCATTCATGTTTACTCGGAAGTGCTGCAGAAATTCCGTCTGGCGGCGCAGGGCAAACTGCCCGGCAAACAGCCGCCGGAACATCTGCGTAAGCGGGTAGAAACTTATTTTGATCCGCTGCCCATGTATTATGTACCGCTGGAATCCCAGTTAACAGATACCCAGAAGTATCCGCTTAATGCGGTCACCCAGCGCCCCATGGCCATGTACCACTCCTGGGACTCACAGAATGCTTGGCTGCGTCAGATCCATGCTCATAACTACCTGCATATTAATCCGCAGACGGCTCAGGCCAATGGCATTTCTGATGATGACTGGATCTGGGTTGAATCCATGCATGGTAAGGTGCGCTGCCAGTGCCGCCTTAGTGAAGCGGTCGAGCCGGGTACCGTCTTGGACCTGGAATGCCATCGGCAAGGCAGCTGGTGCCTGGGGGCTGGATAAACATGCCAATGAATCGCAGCGTGGTTTTTTACTTAATCATCTGATCAGTGAAGAACTGCCGGAAAATGTCGATGGTGATCATCTGTCCAATTCCGATCCGGTGACTGGTCAGGCGGCCTGGTATGATGTCAGGGTCAGAATTTATAAAGCCGATGAGCATGAACCGGCTCAGACCTCACCGCAGTTTAAACCGCATAAGCATACGCCGGGAGCACCGAAACGTAAGCCGAAATGGCAGGCTTTTTTTGCCGGTCTGGGAAAATTTAAAGGAGATGCCAAATGAGTCAGCTAGCCCTGGTGATTGATTTAAATGTCTGCGTTGGCTGCCATGCCTGTGTCACGAACTGTAAAGAATGGAATACCTCCGGCAGTGCCGGTGCCTTAAGTGATGATAATCCTTATGGCAAGGATCCGACCGGTACCTTTTTTAAGCGTGTGCAGACTTATGAAATTGGCAAGTTTCCAAAAACCGAAACTCTGCATTTTCCTAAATCCTGCCTGCATTGTGAAGATCCACCATGCGTACCGGTCTGTCCTACGGGTGCCAGCTACAAGCGCGAGGAAGATGGTATTGTGCTGGTGGATTATGACAAGTGTATCGGCTGTCGTTATTGCTCCTGGGCCTGTCCATACGGTGCCCGTGAAATTGATGAGCATCAGAAGGTTGTACTGGTCAAGTCCAACCGGACACTTTTTTTAGAGAATTTTCATAGTTAATTGGTGACTGATCACCATTTGCTGAATGTAGTCTTTCCAGGTTGTAATATCTCATGTAAGCTGCAACA
>JBHNNM010000615.1:0-1417 GCA_048563625.1 Gammaproteobacteria bacterium
TAGGTGAACATGGCAATGCCTTTTTTATTGAAGCCAATGATTACTGTCTGTTATTTGATACTGGCCAGGGCCTGTCACTTAAACATAATGTCAGTCAATTGAATTTACCTTTTGACAGACTTGAGTCGATAGTTATCAGTCATGGGCATTATGATCATATGGGTGGATTGCTACCAGCGCTAGAAATGACGGGGCCGATTGATGTTTTTCTGCATCCAGATGCATTAAAACCTAAATATAATCAAACTGGACGAGATATAGGCATTTCCGAACTCAATACAGAGCAGCTGGAGTCGTTTACTCGAAATATTATTGAAATAATTGAACCTACAGAAATCAGCAGTGGAGTCTATGTTACGGGTGAAACTCCTCGAGTTCATTCTATAGAAAATACCGGTGGTGCGCTTTTTATAACAATCCTGAAATGACTCACACAGATTTACTTCTGGACGATCAGGCTCTGTATATTGAAATCCGCCAGGGTATTGTTGTTCTATTGGGTTGCGGGCATTCCGGTGTTATTAATACCCTAGACTATATTCAGAAAATCAGCGGCAAGCCGATACAGGCCGTCATTGGCGGAATGCACTTGCTCAATGCAACTGATGAACGTCTGAAATATACGGCTGAAGCTTTACTGAACTACCAGATCACCTATCTTGCACCTAATCACTGTACAGGTATCAACGCTATTTGTTATTTTAAACAACAAATGGATAAAAATATTTTTGCATCCAGTACTGGAACCAGGCACCGTTTTTAGGTTCTAAAAAAAACGAAAAATTATACCTTTGCAAAAATCTGTTCAAGCTGTCTTAGATCCTGTTCCAGTAACTGTGGGTCGTCATCTCGTATGGCCAGAAATGGTACTGTAATATGACGTTTATTCAACTCCTTTACCAGCTCTTTGATAAATACCCCGGATGGTAAGGCGCTGTTATCAGTTAAATGTACAGCACAACCCGGACTTTCAGGATTGCCTCCTAAAACAGCCAGAAAGTCAGCACCTTGTTGGCAAAGTGCTTCAGCCCTACCTACCACATCCATACTGAGTTGCGAACAATGCTCTCTACCCTTAATAGTATCAAGTGCCCCTCGAATAGAGGTTCCTTCTGGACGTGTTCGATAAAAACCCAGACAAGCTATTTCCGGACAGGGCATTTGTAAAATGCCTATATTGTATTTATGACAAAGTTCCAATACCGGCCAGTTGAATTCTAGAAATTTAGCAGCCCCCTATCACGACTGTTCTGATTTAAAATACAGTCAATGACTGCGACAAAGCGATAAGGCCGATTATCCTGTTTTTTCTGCAGTTTTTTCGGCAACGGAAGTTTAGTCCATATTTGTTTAACAGACTCATAGATCATATATTTTAATTACTATTACAGAAAAGACAGATAATTTTAAATAGCTT
>JBHNNM010000616.1:0-1415 GCA_048563625.1 Gammaproteobacteria bacterium
GGCCCATCCTGCCGCCACGCCCCGCCGTCACACTGGCGTACGACAGCGGGGGGCCGCTTCCTGACCTCAGGGATGCGGCGGCCACGCTGACCCGGTCACGCGACCAGCAGCCGTCCACCGCGTTAGACGTCGGTGTAGCGGGCCTCTGCTCGCGTGGCTTGAGGTCAGCGCGTGCCCTCTCCATGGCCACGTTGAAGGGCAGGTACTTCTTGCTCCGGAGGATGTTGGCCCGCTGACGGATCAGCACCTCCGGGCAACCTTTGAAAGCGGCCGAGTGGCGGCCGTTGCAGTTGACGCATGAGAACTCCTTTGAGTCGCAGTTGTCATGCGTGTGGGTGTTTTTGCCGCATCTGGAGCAGCGGCTCTGTCTGGACCGGCACTGTTGCTTGGTGTGCCCCAGCGTCTGGCACTTGGTGCACCGTCGCACCGGCGCGGCATACGCCTGCACACAGTACGGCGTAGAGCCCAGCCAGACCTCTTCCGGCAACTCGGTTGCCTCGAGGCTGATTTTAACGGCCATGGAGGGCTCGTTTTTTCTGTTGTTGAGTCTGGTGACTCCGGCTACCCGGTGGCCCCCAGACTCAAGGTCCCTCCTCACCAGCTGCAGTTCCTCGCCTCCCATGGGGATGGGTCCAACGACACCTTCAACCACAGGTCGTGGGATTCTGGCACCGATGGGAACGCCCCCAGGGAGCGCTTCCAAACGTGCCAGTTTGGTTTGCTGGTCCTCCGTAGAGCACCCGATCAACCACTTCCCGGACGGGAGGGGTCTTATGGAACTGACGGCTCCAACCGCGTTGGCCAGCAGCTGGCTACGGTGCCATGGGCCCAGCTTGTCGAAGCGGGCCGTTCCACCACCGAGGTCGTGGATCACGACCGGGTGGTCGACAAAGGCGGGAGCCCTGGAGCCCTGTTGTGACGGCCTCCTGCGGTAGCCACCCTGCGTGTCCTGTCTCGGGACGTTGGTCGCCTTCCGACCTTTCGGCGCCTCCTTGGGAGCGGCAGGCGCGTGCGCCTTGACCTTCTTGGCAGGGGGTAGGGGCAAGCCCACCTCCCCTTTGTCTGCTGGGGCAGCAGACCGTGGAGTGGCGACCGAGATCGCAGTCTCGGACGTCATGGACTTGGTCGGGCTGGCTGGGGCGGATGACGGCGCCGAAGCGTCAGCCATACCTCCCTCCCCGATTTTGGAACTTTTGAGCGGGGTTTGGGAGGCAACTCCCTCCGCTCCGGAGCTCCCGCTGTCGCTGGGGCGCCTTCTCTTGCCTCTGGGGAGGCAGTCCTCACTCTCCGACCCGGAGGAATCCCCGGGGGAGGGAGGGGTGGTCTTGAGGGGGCCAGGCCCCTGCTTGCTGCCAGTGTCAACTGGCCCGTCTTGCACGAGATCCCCTCCCGGGTCGGGCGGGATCTCGGCGGGC
>JBHNNM010000617.1:0-1413 GCA_048563625.1 Gammaproteobacteria bacterium
CTTTATTGAAAGATTGTGGAAGGCTTTAGTGGGTGTGACTGTCTGATTAGCTTTGAGTGGCGTGTTTATGTAGTGCAGCGATGTGTCAATCTGGGTGATGATGGCAATGGCGTGTGTGGGTATCGGTGGGTGGTTGGGTGGGTGTGTATGGGTGCGTGTAGAGGAGCGGATGGCAGACAGAGCATGTCTTCTCGTGGGATGTATGTTTGATTATATAATTGCATCCAGTCTCTTTCTGAAGTGATAATGAGTTCTAATGGTTTTGTCGTTTGCTTGCTTCGGAAATAACGAGTGCTTAGTCATTTGTTAGTGCTGCCCTGTGGGTGATCATCAAGTGTATTTGCTTGTGTTGAATTGCAGGCTGTCCCCGAGACGGAAGACCGAGAGGGATGTCCCCGAGACGGCTGGCACAGGCGGAAGGCGCAGGCGGATGTCTCTGAGATGGAAAGCTAAGACGGGTGGGCCCTCCGTCTTAATGCCTTTCCATCTTGGGGATATCCGCCTGTGCCATCTGTTTTGGCCTTCGCAGTCTCGAAGACGGACGTCCCCTAGACGGATGGCCCCGAGACGGATGACCCTGAGACGGATGGCCCCGAGACGGATGGCCCTGAGACGGATGTCGCCGAGACGGATGGCCCTGAGACGGATGTCGCCGAGACGGATGACCCTGAGACGGATGACCCCGAGACGGATGGCCCTGAGACGGATGTCGCCGAGACGGATGACCCTGAGACGGATGTCCCCGAGACGGATGGCGCTGAGACGGAAGCCCCTGAGACGGAGGTCCCCGAGACGGAGGAAGACCGAGACGGAGGTCGCCGAGACGGGAGGTGCGTTTGTTTTTGTTTCTTTGCTTTATTGAAAGATTGTGGAAGGCTTTAGTGGGTGTGACTGTCTGATTAGCTTTGAGTGGCGTGTTTATGTAGTGCAGCGATGTGTCAATCTGGGTGATGATGGCAATGGCGTGTGTGGGTGTCGGTGGGTGGTTGGTTGGGTGGGTGTGTATGGGTGCGTGTAGAGGAGCGGATGGCAGACAGAGCATGTCTTCTCGTGGGATGTATGTTTGATTATATAATTGCATCCAGTCTCTCTCTTAAGTGATACACACCTTCTCAGAAGCAGCCATTTAGTTTTCTGAGCCAGCTAGCTATAAATAGCGCAAGGCACGCCAGGCAGCTGTTTATCTCTGTGCCAGTGGGAGTCTGACTCTGTTGCCTGTGGCAGTGCCTGGCAGACAGTACACGGGTGGGGGATGGGGTTACATGGTCATTTGTGTGTGTTTCAGTCTTGAATGCAGTTAAAGAAGTTACTAAGATATTTGTAGAAACTGCAGATGTCAAACATAGCACTTTTGACATGTTAGTGTAATTTGTTTGGAAGAGAAAAATACTATTAGTGGAGTCAAAAGGGGCA
>JBHNNM010000618.1:0-1413 GCA_048563625.1 Gammaproteobacteria bacterium
GGTGAGATGTTGATACTCATATTACCTATTGCTTATAAAACTGTCAGAAGCTTTATATTTCAACAGGTTTTGTGAGTATTAGCATCTTTCTTCACTCATCAGAGCGGAGAAGAGCCATTTTTTTACTTATTGACATAATAGCTAATCTTTAATCGTGGGTTAATAGAGGGTCTAAAAGATATATCGTCACAAATAAAAATAACTTTATGATGATCGGGAGATTTTTTAAGTTACCGCTTAAAGAATAGATGAAAATAGGGGAGTTTCCACCAAACTCTGGAAAAAGTTTGCTGGAAATAGAGGCTTCAATAGAACTCGTATATTAACGAAGCTGTTATTTAAAAGGCTCCGGTCTGGGTGTGCTGTCCACTGATGGGGGTAGCATTGGTAATGTAAACTGTGGCTGTTTTCCAGTCAGAGTTTTCAGGAAGGCTACAATTTTGTCCACCTGATCCTGAGGCATATCTTTACCCAGCTGGATTTTGGCCATGGTAGAGACGGCTTCTGTTAGAGTCTGTGCACCACCGTCATGGAAATAGGGGTAGGTTAACTCGACATTGCGTAAAGTGGGTACTTTAAATTTATACATATCTGCTTCATTTTTAGTTAAAGCATAAACCCCCTGGGCTTTATTATCAGTTTTATAAGGCTGCACCAGTCCCATTTTTTGAAATGAGGTGCCGCCAACTGCTTCACCATAGTGGCATGCTGTACAACCGGTTTCCTTAAACAGTTGATAGCCGGCCAGTTCGGTTTCATTCAGGGCATTTTTGTCACCCTTAAGCCATTGATCAAAACGAGAGTCAGGCGTTTTCAGGGTTTTTTCAAATTCAGCAATAGCCTGAGTAACTTTATCAATATCAATCTGTTCTGTTCCAAAGGCAGCCTTAAATTCCTTACGGTATCCTGGAATAGACAGTAATACTTTAACGGCAATTTCATGATTGGAAGCCATTTCACCGGGGTTGGCAATGGGTCCACCAGCCTGTTCCTTTAAGTCTTTGGCACGGCCGTCCCAGAACTGGGCAATGTTCAAACTGGAGTTAAGTACTGTTGGAGAATTAATGGGTCCCTGATTCCACTTGTGTCCAATGGATGTTGTCAGGTTATCTGTTCCACCCATACTCAGGTTATGACAGGAGTTACAGGAAATAAATCCGGAACGGGATAAACGGGGATCAAAAAATAGTTTTTTACCCAGTTCAGCCTAGGCGGTGTTAATACCTGTGGCCGGCTGAACCGGTTGAATAGGCTCATCTGCCATAGCTGTAACAGATACAGATAAAGTAGCTGAAATAACCAGGGAAAGTAATGTTTTGGATAGTTTCATAGACCGCGTCCTTAAATAATTAAACATAATAATACTGTTATAAAAAATACGATTAATTTTAGAGATATTCTAATTACAGGAAA
>JBHNNM010000619.1:0-1410 GCA_048563625.1 Gammaproteobacteria bacterium
CTCTCTCTCTCTCTCTCTCTCTCTCTCTCTCTCTCTCTCTCTCTCTCTCTCTCTCTCTCTCTCTCTCTCTCCCGTCTTCCGATAACCCTGTGGCAATATTACAAATGATTGCGCAGCTTTTGGTCCCAATTTTTCAGTCTGCTTAACGTTGCTGTGTTGTTGGTTTTTTCGGTTTGAGCATCCTTCCTTATTTGCCGTTCTTGTACAGCTACCTTTCATAGCACGGCCGTGAAGACAGGATGAGTTGCTATTGTCAGGATTTTGTTGTTTGGTCCCGTATTTTAGTCTCGCGAAAGTGTCGGGTACAGGATTATCCATGAACTTCCGCTGTCTCTTCTCGTGATTTTTGTGACTTTCTCTCCCGCCGTTATATCTATCTTCTACCTGTAGTACGATATCTATAAGAGTTGTTTTACACATTTTCTTATATTATTGTTGGATTTTCCCCCATCTTTCGTAAATTACTGAAATTTGTATTTTGTAAAAGCTGTTTTTGCTTGTTTGTTGGTCTTCGTATTGGGCACCTGAACATTAATCATCTGATAAATAAAATGTCCGATGCCTCTCTTATTGTCCACAATAGTAAACCTTATGGCAGGGGTTTTCATATATTTTGTTTTTCTGAATCAAGGCTCAATAACCACATGGATGATAAAGACATAGCTATAGAAGGATTCCATGTTATTAGGAAAGATCCACAAATTCAAAGAGAAACTGGCCTCGTTGTGTATGTCCATGAAACTATGTCTGTTACACGCCTTACTGAGTTTGAAAGGTATGGGGTAGAGTGTATTTGGCTGGAAGTCAAACTGCAAAAAACTTCTCCATTCCTGGTTGGGTTTCTATATCGAAATCCTTCAGAACCTGCAAACTGGACTGATAAATTCGTGTCAATGATGGACGTAGTCTGGCTAGAATCCAAAGAAATTATTTTAATGGGTGACTTCAATATTGATCTATCAAAAACCAACAAACCGTGGACAGACGTATTCTCTCTTTTTAACCTCTCTCAGACTGTTAGCTCCCCCACCCGGGTCACACCTTCATCAAAAACGCTCATTGATCATATCTACTCAACTGACATCGCGCACATCCTTGAAACCTGTGTGCCAGTAATCGGCGTCAGCGACCACTACCCCATCTGCTGCACTTGGTCAAAAAAAGGTGTAAAGATTCCCAAGGTAGGACACTCCCACTTAACATATAGGTCTTTTGCCAGATTTGACGAAAGTGAGTTCTTAAACGATCTTAACAATGCTCCCTTTGATAAAGTATACAATCATACTGACCCAGACGAGGCGTTAGCGACTTGGTATTCAGTGTTTCTTAAAGTCCTTGACAAACATGCTCCTCAGAAAAAGAGGAGAATCAAATATTCCTTCAAACCTGGATGGCTGACATTGGAAGTAC
>JBHNNM010000620.1:0-1408 GCA_048563625.1 Gammaproteobacteria bacterium
GGAACAGTTATTTAGTTTCTTATGATGGCTGTCCTGCATTCCCCTCTCCTGCATTCCCCACTAATATCTCTACTACTGCATCACTCATTATTTAATGCATCCTCTAATGGAATCTGACGAATTACTGTGTGTAACTTTGCTGGTGGCACTCTGCCTGACAAATAACGATAGTAACGAATGTTCTCGCGAAGCATCTCAGCTGCGGGCGCTGCTACTTCTGGAGTTGTAATCTGTTGCAGCAGTTGATCATATACCTCCATCGCTGCAAAGCGGTTCAGTTTGACTGCTGCAATCATGGTGGCTTTAAGTGCCAATACCCTGATTGTTGGATTATTAGTTGCTATAAATGCTGCCTTCATCTTTTTTGCAACGATCTCCGCATGCGAGAAGTTGTAATTTCCTATGATGTCCTCGACAACCTGGGCATACTTCTCCAACGACGGCCTCAACAAGTCTGGCTTCCGCCGCGCCATTACGCCAATGAGCCGACTCGATATGCGCTCAAACTGCTCAAAATAATACTCATCATCGTCCGTAACCTGTAGAAGCACCCCCAGCAATTTTTCAAGCTTTTCCGAGTTGTATTTTCCTTGTTCCAGCAGCGCTTCACCTCGCTCAAGGGCCGCTTCGAATTCTCCGTGAGCGGAAGCGTTTGGATCTTGGGCCCTAGCGAAATTCTCAACCGCATCCATCAACTGTCCAACAGACTGGTAACGTCGATCCGGGTGATGCTGTGTTGCCCGTTCAATTATGTACTCAAGCCCAGCGGGTATCAGCGCTGGATCGACCAGCGCTGGCTGATCTCCGGTTACAAACTCATATAGGAGTTTACCAAGCTGGAATATGTCAGTGCGCTCGTCTGCAGCCCGACTTCCTCCCATCAATAGCTGTTCGGGCGCACAATACATCCGGGTACCGAGAAAGGCCGCCGTTTGTGTCAAGGTCGTGGTATCGCGGTCAGCGAGCCGGGCGAGGCCTAAATCTGATATGGCAATGGTGCCGTTGTCCATCCGCATAACGTTATCGGGCTTCAAATCTCAATGCGTGGAACCGCTGCCGTGGATTGCCTGAACGCCAAGACAAATGTCTTTGAAGATATCCAACGCGTCGCCGATCGGCATGTCGGAATTGATCTCGTCCCTTAGAGAGCTAATCGCGATCGGCATTGTGAAATACGGAGGATCATGGGTTTCGTCGCAATCGAGCACGTGCATCACGTTGGGATGGCTAATGCCTGCGATTATCCGCACCTCACGGCCGAAGCGTTTCTGGGCCAGCGGCTCACTGGATCGACAGTATTTAAGGGCGACATAGTCGCCGCCGTGACGATCAACCACCCGTAGGACCACGCCCATACCACCGCGGCCAAATTCATCAACGATCTCGTATCTGCCAGCGATTACGTCTC